>JACQSP010000093.1 GCA_016205905.1 Candidatus Woesearchaeota archaeon | reverse complement strand
GCTATATTCATTGAACATAACAATTAATATAATTCTTTTTCATATTCAACATTATATCTATATTATTTATTAAAAAAGGGGGTTATTTTATAAAATTTATGTTTTTTTCATCCCAATTACATAAAAAAATGCTCCGGCCGGGACTTTCATAAAAAAGTAAGAGGTTTAAGGTAGAAGGTAACTGATATTTTTACCTCTTAGTTCCTACTTCTTACTTTTTATTTTGAACCCGGGTCTTTGCCTTTCCTTGCCTTTTCAAAGCATTTCCTTAAAAAACTCGAAAGGGCAAAATGATGGGCCGGACTACACTACCGGAGCAAATGTGAGCGTGATTCATGTGCTTTCTTGTGTATACTAACCATTCAAGGCTAAAAAAAGACTAAAAATGGGCCCGGCGAGATTCCCACGAGCTTTTTATCAAAACCTCGGAAAAAATCATGCGACCTACGCAACTTCGTTGCTCGGTCACATAATCCTTTTTTTTCTAAGCATCCGCTGGACATTAACTAACTGTAATACTATGAATCTAAATGGGCCCGGCGAGATTCGAACTCACGACCCCTGCTTATCATAGGAGTGCTATTTTTTTGTATGCAGCACAGTCATATAAGAGCAGTGCTCCATTGCCTGAAATAGTCTTATTTTCAGCTTAATTTCTCCAGGCTAAGCTACGGGCCCGATTATAGTGGTAGACTTTAATCTCTATATATATTTAGTTAAAGTCCACGTATATAAGCATGGAATTAGTCCTACTAAAATTAATGTCCATGCTTATATCCAGCCTTACTACCATTTTTTTATCTTCTTAATCTGAAGATTTTATATGGGTTTATAAATATTTCGTTGAACAAAAGATTTATAAATAGATTCTATACTCACTTATCTAAATATCTTTTAATGATTGATTATACAAAGAACTTAATAACCGAGGTATGCTAAATGAAAAGAAGTTCGAGAAGATGGAAGAAAAAACGGCAAATGAGATGGAAATGGCAGCGTAAGAGAATGAAGAAAGAGAAGAGAAAGAGAGTCAAAAAGTCATTGTAAACTAAGTAAGTGAAATAAGACTGCTTATTTTTGTTCTTGTTCTTAAATTTTTTTATTTTAAGTAAGTAAAAAGTCTGCCAGTCAACTTTGGCGAAAACTCGAAAGGTAATCTACAGCAGAACCGCTGCGTTTACTGAATGTTTTCGCTACCTGTATAATCTTACGAGACACAATAGCAAAGTTGACAAATTGGAGGCAGACTTTTTACTTACTATTTTAATATAACTATTTACTTTATTAATTCAACCAATCATTTCATATGTTTAACTATCTCTTTCAGCTTCCCAAATTTATAAACATTATCTCCCACAATAAAAACTTCAAAATTTTTTATATCCGCGTCTTTAAGCAATGGGCTTAGCAACTCTTCTTTGAGAATGTCAGTGCCTTCAATTAACGGATTAAAAGAAGGCATTACAATAAGATTATATGTTCTCTGCTTTTTATAGTGGTGGACTTTAATATTCGTATCCTTTTTGTTAAAGTCCACGTATGGCGAACGAACTAAATTTACGTATTTAAATTGTTTAGTTCGTTCAATGTCGCAAACACATGAAACTTTATCACTAATATTAGTGTGTTTGCGACATATAGGCACGGAATTAGACATACGAAAATTAATGTCCGTGCCTATAAATGCGTATTTTTTCAATTTGCCAATTATTCCATTTTCCATTATCCAATTGCCTTCCAAAAAACATTTGTACTTTTCTACCCGCGGGCCATGTTTAAGTGATATTGCAGGATGTTCATGGCCAATTATTATTATTTCTGCCTGTTTTGGGATATCTGATGGTATTTTATCGCCGTGAACCAAAAATATATCGTCAATCAAGCAATTATCAGCTATCTCTAAATTTCTTTTTCTCGCAATCGGCCCAAGAATTGTATCATGGTTTCCTTTTATTAGAATAATGTTACTGCAGAACTTCGACAGAAAATCAAGAAACCTTAAT
Source organism: Candidatus Woesearchaeota archaeon (assembly GCA_016205905.1). Taxonomy (GTDB): domain Archaea; phylum Nanobdellota; class Nanobdellia; order Woesearchaeales; family DSVV01; genus JACQSP01. The sequence goes on along the minus strand of JACQSP010000093.1, from coordinate 1,450 downwards.
GTCTGCCTCCATTCTGTCTCTGAAATACTGCCAAATTCATGCTTTAAGTCCCCAAGAATTATTATCTTGTTAATACTCTTAAATTTAGATATTGCTTCCTTCATTATCTTTTCAATATTAATCATTATTTCTTTAAACTGTGTTCTTGGAATAAGAATACCCTGCTTGTTCAGTGCCTCTTCATAGCCAATATGCACGTCTGGAATAACAAGAGTTTTTGATTTAGTTAGAAACAAGCAAAAATCAATTATTTCAATGTTTTTGAAGATGTGCATTATTGAATGAAGTATTCTGCTTTTTATAAACATAACCTTTTCTCGATAGAAATCTTTTTATATTATTGCCTGTTAGCTGGATAAATGGATACAGTGAACCCTTTTGCAGAGTATATTCCCAAGAAATTCTGTCTGACGTTAGATCGAATTGTTGACGAAAGTCCTGAACCCCATACTTGTGATTCTGATATTTATATTGTTGATAATGTGTTTAGGCCTGAAATTAAGATTGAAGGTGGAATTGATACAATTAGAGCCACGGCTGTTGGTTATAAGAGCAGACTAGACTTGTGCTCGGCAAGTGATTTAATGGAATGGAAAGGTGAGATAACACCAAGTACATTGAAATTCTATCAGGGGCAAATAGGAGAGAAAATGCTATCTGTTGTAATGGAAGAGTTTGTCAGCCAAACAAGAAGAAAATCTGGAGGGAATGGAATTACTGTTGCTGGTGAAGTTCTCAGAGAAAATGCAAAATACCGCAGAAAAGGTTATATCGCTGAATTTAATGACAAGTATCTTCTAAGATTTAACAGAACAACATCATTTGTTCTTTTAATGAAAACAGAAGAAAGGAGCAGGGTCGGATTTTTCAGGCAGGAAAAATTTGGCATCCAAGTAAGCGAAATTGACGGCATAGGTTATATGCAAATAGGCGGCCAGAATTATTTATTTGTCGGCGAGGCAAGCACAAAAGATGAAAATGAATTGCAGCTTAACTCATGGACTGATTTAGATAAAAAAGGAAGAAAAAGAATAAACATAGAAGACAGATTGTTTAAGCCGCTGCAGATATTATTTCCTGATTATAAATTAATTTATTTTGTAATGGCACCTCAAAGAGCGATATTACAAAATTATCAAAAGGGTAATGGCAATAAGAATACTCATAATTTTGATGAAATTAATCCACTTAACCAATTTAGGTTAAGAGCAAAAACAAATGTAATAATCGAAAGATTAAGTGCAATAAATATCGAGACAATATTTGTGCCTCTGCCTGATACAAAGCCAACAATATATGGGCTTGCAGAAACACTTTATAAAAGGATTCCTTTGACAAGAGAATTATTATATGCAATGGAAAATAAGTAAAATGGTATTATATACTAAATGGAATTAGTTTTCGAACAAACTAATTCCATTTGTAAGTTGGAAAGCAAAGCTTTCTAACT
>JACQSP010000091.1 GCA_016205905.1 Candidatus Woesearchaeota archaeon | reverse complement strand
ATTTAGTTGAGTTAAAGATAAATTAGAAAGATTATTCCAGTTTGCAAGCAGTTTATTTTTTTCTTCCTTCAATTTTCTTGGCTCAAAAGCAGTGGATTTCGTCAGAAAATGTTTGACAGCGCGCTCATAATTTTTTTTAATGAGATATTTTGCAATAAATTCTTTGCCAATAACACTGCCAAATCTTTGCGAGTCAAAATAATTTGGAGCACCTATCTCTGTTATTGTCTGCGCTTTCTGTATTACGCTGTCTGTTTCGCCCTTTTTTATATCTCTGACAACAATCTCAAATCTATTGCTTTGCAAATCACCAAGCTCAAGTTTTTTGTCGACATAACCAAGAAAAGTCAGCCTGAAGTTTTGTTCTTCGATGGTTTTTAGAGTATATTTTGCGGGGATTGTAAAATATTGTTTTGTAATGGCATGCTTATCTTTTAATCCTGCGATGCCAAACTCATGAACAGGAATTTTGTTTTGGGCTGAAATGTCACTTAACAACCCAAATGTTTCCACGCTTTTCTTCTCAAGAATATATAGTTTGTAGCTGCCGCTAGCCAATAGTTTGAATTGATTTATTTCCTCTACTTTGAAGTCTTCTGGTTTTTGTCGAAGTTTCATTGTTAATTATTGAAGAAAAAGAAGGAGTATAAAAAGATTCTTATGAATGATTTTAGTATAATGAGATTTGTTAATGCTGTCTTATAATTAATATTACTGTATAATTAATATTACTGCCTAATCAATTCCAAAGGCACATGCGGCTTTTGAGACGGAACAAAAACTGATGCGGCATATTCTTTCCTTGGGTCAATTCTTCTTTCTTCAACACAGCAAAGCACGTTGTCTATTCCTTTTCTTTCATATGCCTTATACATACCAACAATAGATTGCTCAGGCACGACAAAAGGCCCTTCACTTTCTGGCTCATACTTGAAAAAGAATTCTTCGGCCAGACCCTGCCTGTTGAAATGAGTGACTTTTCCAAATCCTAATGAAGTATAAGCGCTTCTTTTGATTTGGTAAGTATCTACATTATCATAACGAAGAGGAAGCCTTATTGCGACTTTTGTTTTTAATCCAATATTTGTTTCTTCCGGCAAGCCGCCCTCATGATAAAAGAAATCTTCTGGAACATAATCAAATATATTAATAGGAATTCTGCTGTTAAACTCGCTGACATAAACCATCCTTTCTCTGTGGCTGTCCACAACATAGGCGCCGTCGCTTGAGTCTTCTTGTTTTCTTTTAATATAATCCATAAAATCGCGCCTGCTGGATAATGGAGTAAATGCGCCGATTATTTTGTCCTCAACAACACCATCCAATTGTAATCTATCAATCAATGTTGTGCCATTGGCTAAGATTAAAACACCTGAATAAACATCGGCTTCTCTTCCTTCTTTTATTGGCAGACCTTTCCTATCTCTTAGCGAACCATCAGCTATAAATGGCAGGCAGTCCATTAAATTCTGGTAATGCATATACACTAACCACGGAAACAAATGCTCCTTAATAGAATTGTTCAAATTATGAGCTGATTGTAATTGCTGCAATTGTCTGAATCCAGCTGCTTGTTCATCTATTAACCTCACTTGTTCATCTGTTAATCCATTTTGAGGGATAGTTTGAGCTACCATAAGCTACTAGTATACTAATAACTATATTTATATTTAATGGTTATGAAATTTTTATTTTTATCCAAAAAAATAGTAAAATTTATTAATAAGTAAAAAGTTATATCTGGTTAATAGATATTGGTGATAAGAAATTTGCTTAAAAAGTGATAAAATCTGGAATAAAAATGGTGAAAAATGGCTAAAAAATTCGATGGTGACCTTATCTTTTTATATAGTGAAAATGCAAGAACAAGAATAAGGGAAATAGCACATATGCTTACTAAAAGCCCGCAAAGGCTAAAATATTCCCTTAAAATGTTAGAAAAAGAGGGCTTTGTTAATTATCCGCATTGCATATTTGATTATTCGTATTTTGGGTTAATATTGTTTAGAGTGTATTTTAAGGGGGGGTATATAAGTGAAAAGGATAAGGATTATATAATAAAAGAGCTAAAAGAGAATGAATATGTTGTTTCAATTTATGAGCTTACTGGTGAATTTGATCTGGCAGTAGAGATGCTTTCTCCGAATCCTTCAAGATTTAACAAAGAACTGAAAAAAGTTATCAGCCTTATACCTACATTAAACAATTATAAAATTATTCTTAACCTTGTCAGCTTTGTTTATCCAAGAGAATATCTTCTCAAAAGCGATCAATTAGCGGACATTGTTTCAAAAGACATAATTGTTGGAGGCGATAGAAGCATAGAACAGTTTGATGAGAATGAAATGAATGTAGTAAGGAGTATTCTGGAAAATCCAAGAATAAGAATGACTGCTTTGGCAAAGCAGACAAAATTAAATGTAAAAACAGCTGTAAGTATTCTGAAAAACCTAAAAAAAAGAAAGATTGTCAAGGGGTTTAAATTTGTCGTTGACACCAACAAGTTAGAGATTAATAAGTTCAGATTATTTTTAAAGCTGCATAACCTTAACATGGAGAGGGAAAAACAGCTTAAAGAGTATTTTCTAAAGACAAGAGAGGTTGTCAAAGTAAACAAAACAGTAGGAGACTGGGATATTGAGATTGATATTGAATCTTTGGATAAGAGCAAGATAAGGTATTTAATTGTCCAGCTAAGAGAAGAATTTAAAGATCTTATAGAAAATTTCAATATAATTGAATTTTATCAGTATTACCAAGTTTCTTATCTCCCTCGATATTTATTCAAAGAGAATATTAGCGAAGAAACTGTATCTAACTAATTGATTTTATTCTAAATTGTATTTGTTCAGTTTCTGAGCGAAGCCAGACGTTCACTATGAAAACTAGGTGCTAAGTTCTGGGTGTTAGGTGCTGGTGTCGATAATTATTTGTAACTAGCACCTAGCCACTAGCACCCAGCACCTATTTT
>JACQSP010000086.1 GCA_016205905.1 Candidatus Woesearchaeota archaeon | reverse complement strand
TGTGACCTGAAGGTCACAGCATTCCGCCTTTTCTAAGTAATATCAGGAATTTTAAAGAATACAAAATGAATCAAACAACCAGTAATTTATTATCAATTTGTGCTTTGTATGCAGTTTCATTAGTTGCACCTTCAATTTCACAAGCAGATGATGGAGTGCAACAGCCATCGCTGCAGCAACCATCACTACAACAAACACCTTCACAACAATCATCACAATCTCCAACTCCTACTCAATTGGTTGACGAGGAAAATTGCGATGAAACAGCAGAATTAGATATGAAATGCATTTCAAATATAAACGCATTTGTTAATGAATATGACAATCCAAAAGAAATAATAGGTTATAATTCTCAAACAGGAGATTATGTAAGAGGTACAAAAAGATATGGTATACGAGATAGAATCATAACATCAGGCGAATTAATTCAGCCAATGGTTGATGTTGCTTTAATGAATAACGAGGCATATAAACAGCTTCTTGATATAGACGACCCTGCAAGCCAAAAGAGAATGATGCGAAATGAATGTTTTTATAGAATGAGAATCGATTTGTTTGATCCATTAGATATAAATGAAGATATGGTGATCAGCATAGACGACGATTTAAACGGCGATGGCTCTATTACTTCTGAAGACAAACAGTTGTATGAAGAATTAATGCAAAAACAAAAAGAGGAAGAGAAAAAGACAAAGAAACCACAAAGAAGATATTTATATGGATGCTTGTTGTGCTGACAGACTTTTTTAATAAAATTCTCTAATAAGTTATTTTACTTCAAAAAAACGTTGGTCTGTGTTCAAAGTTTTTGAAATTATACGGTGAGTAGACAAACACACCTGTATGTTGTCTCATCCATCTTGCTTCCTGTTCAGCCATTCTAAAAAAGACTTCTATGTATCCGTCACATATATTAAAGTAAGATCTACTTGCATTAAACTTATCCATCCATAATTGGACTTTTCCCTCTTCCTTTTCTCTGTCTTCTTGAGACAAACCATCAAGCTTTCTTATTGGTGGTTCTGCTGAACCGCATCTTTCTCTTTGTGCAGGATGACAATATCTTTGGCAGTATCCAACTGGGCTTTTGCTTGAAAAATGCCTGTAATAACCCATATAATTTGGAATTTTTAAAGCATGGCTTATGCCGCATGAAGAATTAACAAACACACCAATGTCTGGATTTCTTTTTTTATAAGCATCAATTACACTTCTTTTAAATTTCTCGTCCATATATCTTCCTTTTTCATTTCCCCATGGCGGAATAGGAACACCTCTTTTTTTCAGTCTTTGAGTTATTGAATCTGTCATAACAATACCACCTACAACAACTGAAGTTACCAAATGAGCCGTCTCCTCAGCCATTTCATGGACTTTATCCATTGGCGTCCATCCTTCCCACAATGGCCTTGTATATTGAACTACTGGAATTTTGAGCTCTTTTGAGGTGGCCATTAATTCCAACCTATCTGTTTTTGAGGCTGGCTCAACTTCTTTGGGAGCATTAGCATATGAAACCATAATCACTGGCCTTAGATGTTTGAACTTAGCAATTCTGTCTAATGCTTTATATTGTGGTGCAACTTTGTCAGGATTGAGTTTTGTAATAAGCACAACAATATTCTCTTGTCCTTTATTTTCCATCCCCTCGAGAATATATAATAAATCTCCAAGATTATCTTTTAAAAAAGGGTCAGAAAGATTATACAATGCTAAAGGATTTCTTTTTGATACTCGTTTATCTTTCATAATTGCTTCAAGTGTATATTTTGCAGTTTCTTTTTTAGTAACTTTGGTAGGATTAGGAACATCTCTCTCAAGCATGCAATAACCACAGCCATTAGTGCATCCTTGGCTGGGATTTATGCCTAAATAAGATGTAAAAAACCACATAAGCATATTTGTATCTGCCATATGTGTAAGTAGATAAATATAGCTTAAAAAGGTGTGTTGTAGTGGTGGGAACAACATAAAGTATGTAAAATAGTAACAACACAAAAAGAGTATAATTATCACTTGCTATATCCTACTCAAAACATCATAGTTTATATA
>JACQSP010000088.1 GCA_016205905.1 Candidatus Woesearchaeota archaeon | reverse complement strand
AAAATTAATATGATTAATACAACTGTCAACAATAATGCAAGCGCTAGGAAATAAGGATTAGTAAACAATTTACTGTTATTAATTAAAGATGTGTCTAATTTTATTATCACATTAGTTCTTTTCCCTTTTGTTATAACTACTCTTTCAGTTCCTATGCTATCTTCATGAATAGCTGATATGTCGCATGTTCCCTCAGGAACAGCGTCTAACAAAAACGAACCGAATTTATTTGAAGTTTCAGGATAATCTGCTGAAATAACACTGCTACATTCAAAATTAAGCTCTGTTTCTGCAACAACATTATCTAAATTATCTTTCACAATCCCATATAATGAACCAACTGGATGTAAGAACACGATTTTAACTTTGGGTGAATCAGTAACTATTAAGAAAAGATCACTATAATATTCATAATAATCTGATTCTGGCTTTTTTGCAAGAATTTTAATATTGTAACTGCCCTTATCTAAACTCAGCGCTAAATCATTATCTGTTTCTATGTAATATTGATTAAAGCTGCCATCAACTCCTATGTCAACAAATATATCTTTTAATGGCTCTTTAGTTGCAGCATCAAATAAGGTTAATACAATATTAGAAGGCTCGACAGCGCTAGATGGCTCGGCAACATTAGAAGACTCGACAACGTTAGAAGTCTCAGCGTGTACTAAAATCGGGACGAGCAACGCTAAAAACAGCATTAGTATAATAATTAAATTCTTTGTTAAGTTTCTTGCCATGATAATTAATTTATTTGTTATAATCATAATATTAATTACAATTGTAAAAGAAGTTTATAAAATTAATGATTTAAATCAGCTTTATGGTAATGTTGATTTTAATATGCTTGATGTCCTTGTAAAAGGTTTTAAACCAACTTCAGTTGGAAATCCCTGCTCTAATATTCCTTTATATTGCTGGTAAACAGTATTAGCTATAAGAAGCTCCCCTAAACTATAATCAACCTTATTTCTATCTAAAAAACCAAATAGCTGCATATTTATGAGTGCAGATTCACTTAATCCTGCTTTTCTCAAGACAGCCATTGCTCTTTTGTCAGTGATGCCTTTTCTTGAATAAACAAAAGCTAACGCACCATTAACATCATGGTCAGCTAAAAAAAGCATGGTGTCAGCATCGCCACTGAATCCTGCCATAGCATAAAAATTTGCATCACTTCCATTAAAATGCTCTGATAAACTATAAATATTTTCTCTTCCTTTGATTCCTGCTTTAGTGTATCCTTTCATATCAAACACACCCAGTTTTTCAACCAACGGCAGATCCATAACAGTTAATCCTGCTTCGTGCATAGTCTCAGCCACATCTATAGGATATCTTGCTACCAACTTTTCGATTGTGTGAACATCAACTAAATTAATTGCTTCAAAATCATTAAATGTATATCCAGTAACATATATTTGAGCAAGTGCCACAATCTCGTCTAATGGATAACCTTTTGAAAATAATTCACTGAAAAAAGCGCCATTAGAGCCATGTAACTGTTTATAAGCATCAAGCAATTTATCTGGTAAGGGTGGTGCGTCTGAGGATACATCTAAACCTATTGTAAAACCAACAACATCATGTGTTGTAATAAAATGTGTCTCAAAAAAACTTTTCAAATTCATTACATCGTCAAAAGAAGTGTAACCAATTGTTGTTGCATAATCTAAAAAATAAGGATCAACTCTTTCTTCCAATAACCAAGTTAGTTCAAATTTATCTAATGAAGGCAACATATTCAAATAATCTCTTATTGTCTGGGCTATTGAATAATTATATTCATCAAAAGAATTGTGTGTAAGTTCTTTAATTTCTTGTCCTGTTAATCCAACTCTTGCTTCTACTTCTGCGTCTGAAATTCCTTTGTTTAGATGATATTCATTTGGATTTCCAGATAAAACACCATATACAGACCGCCTATTGCTCTCTTCTACTTTTTTAGAAATTTCGTCTGGTGTCTCATCTGCTGGACTAGAAGTTGATTGTGGCGATCTAGCACCCAAAACATTAATATGTAAATGACCATCAACAGTTTCAGTAGTACATCCGCCTAAAAATAATGCTAGAACTGTGGATAATGCTGCAATTCTTTTGGTCATGCGAAGGAGAAGTTGAATGAAGTATAAAAAGTTTACGTTTTCCTGTAAGTAAAAAGCCTGCCTTCAATTTGTCAGCTTTGCTATAATATCTGTTTGCCGTTAGTCGTAGGTCGTTTGTCGTAAGCTGTTTGTCGTAGACATCATCCTACAATAATTACATATAGTCCGTAGTTCGTTATACGACATACGACTAACGACCCACGACAAACTCGCTTATTGTTTTCGCCAAAGCTGACTGGCAGGCTTAGTAGTTGCCAAAATTGACCTCATTATTTTTGTGTGGCATAATACATTTAAACCCAACTATTTTCCCATATTTCATGTTTCAGGAGATTTTAAAGGACATTGTTACAGCAACAGAATTTAAGGAAGGGGATATGTTAAGCCCCATTAATAAGTTATACTTCTCAAAGCCGATTTCAAAGGATAATTTTCATGCGATTAATTTAACCAATTTTTCTAGTTTGTCATCTCCATCCTCTACTCATTCTTCATCTTCTGACTTGTCATCATCATCATCTCCTTCTTCTTCAATTTCTGATTTGTCATCTTCTTCTTCTCCTCATTCTTCATCTTCTGATTTCTCTTCTTCATCATTTCCACCTTCTTCATTTTCTGATTTGTCCTCTTCATCATCTCCTTCTTATTTAGTTTCCACTTCTCCATCTTCAAAGCTTTGCTTTATTGACGGCGGTTCAGCAGAGATAATTAAAGCGCCAAACCTTTCTATGTTTTTCATAAGAGCCTATGCGCATATAACATTAAACAATAAAACTATCAAGGACAAAAAAATAGAATTCTACTGCATTTTTAAAACAAAAATAAAAGAAGAGAAGATTTTCTACGAAGTTAATTTTATAACAAATTCAAATGATACAAATGCAAATAATATTAATACAAACAATACAGATATAGATAACACAAACAACAACGATACAAACAATACAGATAAATATAATACAAACAATACATATATACATAACACAAACTACAAAGAGTATGCTAAATATCTGCCTGATAAGGAAGATTTAGAGTTGTTCAGTTATGATACTACAATAGTTTCTGGCGAAAACAGGGCAGAAATCTCAAAGTTAGGTGATGTAGTAAGACGGTTTGCAGAACTAAGGCTGGCAAAGTTAATGACAGAAACAGAATTAACATGTAATGACATCATTATTCTCGACGGGAATCTAAGGGCAACATACACTAATGAAGAGAAATATCTGAACGCATTATACTATGCAGCTTTAAAAAACAATATAATTATTACTGCCTTTTGCAAAACATCCAATTTATTGACAGAAAAGGGCAGCAATATTGTCAGCGTGTTAAATCATGTTGCAGAACTTAACAACATCAAAGGATGCTGGTTTTATCATCCGATTGTTGAAATTAAGGATGAGAAACACAGGGCAGAGATGATGTTTGTCAAGCTGAACCCTTTAAGCGAATATATATTTAGGTATGAAATATACGCACAACAGTTTAAATTAAGCTCAATCAATGAAATTCTTTCAATTCTTGCTTTAAACTCAGTTGATTACAGCTTTCCAGGATATCCTTATGGCTTGATAAAAGCAGACACCATGGCAAGGGTTTCTAATAAAGAATGTGAATTTCTCAAAACAAAGATTTTGTTTTCTCTTGAATCATCCCATAATTTTAAAGATTTAAGAAAAAGCATGAATGCATTGAATGCGCATAATATACTGGATAGGAAGTAGATTCTTATCTGTTCTTTTTATTTGTTTATATAATTAATTTCTTTCTTTCGCTCACAACCCGTTTGTGGGACGCAGTCCACCGTCACAAATGAAGGTAAGAGGTAAGAGGTTTGAGGTAAGAGGTACGATGATAACATCGTAGTTGTTCCTTCTTACCTCCTACTTCTTACCTTTT
>JACQSP010000089.1 GCA_016205905.1 Candidatus Woesearchaeota archaeon | reverse complement strand
TAGTATAAGTTTATTGAATAATTGCTGAGGCTTCAAAAGTCCTCGGGAGGGAATTAAAATGGCAGAGTTTAAATTAGTAATTTCTGATCCTAAAACAGGAAAGAGTTACCAGTTAGAAGCAAAGGATGAAACCGCAAAACATTTTCTAGGGAAAAAAATTGGAGACAAGGTTAGGGGAGAATTAATTGACCTTTCTGGTTATGAATTTGAGATAAGAGGGGGAAGTGATAACTGCGGTTTTCCAATGAGAAAAGATGTAGAAGGTTCTGTAAGAAAAAGGATATATGCAGTTAGTGGCGTCGGTATCCACAAAAAAGTAAATTTTACAAAAAAAGGTGAGAGAAAAATAAGAAGAAAAAAGCAAGGCGTCAAGCAGAAAAAAACAGTATGCGGAAATACAATTCACGCAAAAGTCTCGCAGATTAATTTGATGATATTAAAGCATGGCTCAAAGCCGCTTGGAAAAGAAGAGCCTAAAGAAGGGGCATCTGAAGCAAAGCAAGCTGAAAGCACAAATTAAAAAGGAAATTATTTTTTATCTTTTTTGTAATTTTGTAGTAATCTGATAAAATAAACTTGTAGGTAAAACTAATCCATAAATAAAATTAAACTAAAAAATAAATGGCAAAAGTAAAATCATCTAAAAAGGCAGACACACCTGTTTCCATTAAAAAACGCGCTAAGAAACAAGAAGAAATGAAACAGGAAGGAGTCTCTGAAGACGCAGATCATGTTGAAAATATTCAAGATAAAGAGAATAAAAACAAGGAAATAAAAGATGCTAAGCATAAAGAGGCAAAAGAAATTAAAGACGTCAAATACAAAGGGGTAATGGAAATAAAAGAATCTGAAGAAAAAGAGCAAAGAGATAAAAAAGAACAAGAATATAGCAAAGAACAAAAAGAGATAGATGATAAAGAGATAGAACATTCTAAAGAAATAGAAAATTCTCAGCCAGAAATTAATATTGGCTTAATAGGCCATGTTGACCACGGTAAAACAACTTTGACAGAAAGATTAACCGGCAAATGGACAGATACACATTCTGAAGAAATAAAGCGAGGAATTACTATACGTTTAGGTTATGCAGATGCAATATTCAGAAAATGTGTTAAGTGCTCTAAATATTTGTTAACTAAAAATTGTGAATGCGGCGGCGCAGCTTTGCCTGTCAGAAAAGTCAGCTTTGTCGACGCACCCGGCCACGAAAGCCTAATGGCAACAATGCTGGCTGGAACAACTATAATGGACGGCGCATTATTGCTCGTTGCTGCAAATGAACAATGCCCGCAGCCGCAGACAAGGGAGCATCTTATGGCTCTCCAAATTGTAGGAATAACAAAAGTAATCATTCTCCAGAATAAAATTGATTTAATCGATAAAGAAAAAGCAGTGAAAAATTTTAAGCAGATTCAGGAATTTATCAAAGGCACACCTTATGACAATGCTCCGATTATTCCAATATCTGCAAAGCATAATATAAACATCAGTGCAATTGTTGAAGCAATCCAAAAATTAATACCGACGCCGCAGCGTGATGCAACAAAGACGCCGTTTATGTATGTCGCAAGGAGTTTTGACGTGAACAAACCAGGCAGTGATATTTCAAAAATGAAAGGCGGCGTTTTAGGCGGAGCAGTTAAACAGGGTGTTTTTAATGTCGGCGATGAAATTGAAATTCGGCCAGGGTATGTTGTTGAGGAGAAAAATCAAAAAGTGTACAAGCCTTTGATGACAAAAATCGCTTCAATAATCAGCGGCGGTGTTTCTATGGGCAAGATTTATCCGGGCGGCTCAATGGCGCTGATGACATCCCTTGATCCATCTGTAGTCAAGTCTGACAAATTAACCGGTGCAATTGTTGGTCTGCCGGGAAAACTTCCTAATGTTTATTATGAGCTTACTCTTGAAACACATCTGCTTGAAAGAGTTGTCGGAGCAAAAGAAGATGTTGTCGTCGAACCAATAAAAAAAATGGAGCCCTTGATGCTGAATGTTAACAGCGCTGCAACTGTCGGGTTTGTTACAGAGCTTTCAAAAAACAAAATAAAATGCCAGCTAAAACTGCCTGTTTGCTGTGAACTTGGCTCAAGAATAACTATTTCCAGAAGAATTGGCACAAGATTCAGATTAATTGGTTATGGAATTTTAAAGTGATAAATTGTTTGTAATTTCTTGATAAATTAAATAAGTGAATGTTAAAATAGTTTTATTCAAATTCACAATAAATTATCACTCAAAAACATATCCGCACTTTTTACAGAATCTTTCTTCATTTTCAAAGCAAATATCTTTGCTGCCGCACTCTGGGCATTTAGCAATCTTTCTATCTTCATCTTCTAACCCTTGCAATGATTTTTGGTCATGTTGCGGCATAGTATAATAGTAATATTTATAAGATTAAAAAGTTTTCGCAATTTATTGATGATTGTTGAAGATTGTTATGATTGTTAGAAACTGAAGAAATCCAGCCATGGCGGAGACGCGACAGGGGTCGCTCCCTACGGGATGTCGCGTAGGGCAAAGCGAACGCAGTGAGCTTTGACCGTCTCCCGCCATGGTTGGCTGGATTTCTTGTTATTATTTATTCATTAACTGAATCAATACAATAATTAACTATCAGAAGGGGCTGTGGTCTAGCTTGGATTATGATACACGCTTGGGGTGCGTGTGATCGGGGGTTCAAATCCCCTCAGCCCCATTTTTTATTTATTATTTTAGATTATATAAGTTTATGATTTATTATACTCGTTTGTGAAAGTGGTATTGAACGAAATGAAATACCACAGATGGTATTTTCCGAGGTTTTTTTCTTACAAAAAAGCTCGTGGTAATCCCCTCATCCCCATTTTTTTCTTTTTTCCGCTCTCAGCACGTTTGTGGGACGCAGTCCACCGTCTCATGAATAAAAAGGTAAGAAGTTAGAGGTATAAGGTAAGAAGGAATGACTACGATGTTATCATCGTACCTCTTACCTTATATAGTGGTGGACTTTAATAGTTGAATCCTTTTAGTTAAAGTCCACGTATATATGCACGGAATTTTAGGTTCAATTATTAATGTCCGTGCATATACTTCTTACCT
>JACQSP010000085.1 GCA_016205905.1 Candidatus Woesearchaeota archaeon | reverse complement strand
TTTATATAAAGCGATAGATTTAAATATGATGAAGGCTTACAGAACGTTAGAAAGTAGTGGATAGGCTATTATTCAATATCTATTAGACTGCTTTTTTAAATATTATACTAATGAGAAATGTAAAAATCCTTAATTAAGGAGAGTAAAAGATGAATATAACAGAACGACAATGTTTGGTGGAAAACATTAGAAGATTAGCAAGGACAGTTAATGCACTAGAGAGTATGCCTTCAGGCAATTTAATTTTCTACGGACCATCAAGACACCTAGTTATTAGCAGTGAAGACGGAAAAACCATTGCCAAAGCTTACAGAGATGATGAAAGGTTTAATGATGAGATTGCAAATCTAGACATATTTGGACAAATTAACAAGGAAAGAAGTGCTTTGTTAAGCGAGATTGCAGGTAGGGAAGATGTGTATATTGGGCTTCCAAAGATTGATTCACAGTTGCTTATGCAGAGAACTGCTGTAAGGCCTGAAAATGGAACTCTGCCAATATTACTTCTTGCGGCTGAGAGAGGTGACTTGTTATATGACAAGACTATAGATGGCCATGCAACATTTCAAGATTACCTTACGGCAGCTGTACAGGTTGCGAGAATCCAGGAAGAAGGAAAACAAGAAAGGTCACCAAAATTTTCTTTAGAAGATGTGGTAAGAGACCCAGCAGCGAAAGGAATGCCAGTTACAGATTATTTTGTAAGGAGAAGGTTTGAGGAAGTTTTCTTGAGGCAATTATCCGAGCATGCTGGAATTGATGTTCCAGAACATGCTAGAGAAAATTTAGTGAGAGATTGGGAATCATTAGTAGCACAAAACCTTGTCAAAGCGCATAGAAGCGGCTTAACTGGATATTATTTTGATGGAAACCCAAAACATCACATTTTAGGTCCTGATGGAAAGGTTGTGAGTTTTGATTTTGAATTTAGATTGTATGTTCCAGCTTTATTAGGCTTGGCAAGCTTATTGTCATTTGGCTTAACAAGAGATGGTAGGCAATATTTAGATACTGAAGAACAAACTAAAGTTTTAGACAGATTTTTTATAGAGATGGAGTTTGCAAATGCCTTGCGTAAAGGATATAAGGATAAAGCCAAACAAATATTTGATTATGTAACAGAAAGGAAGGAGGTTTATGCCTCTGATCTGTCTGGACCAAAATCAGAGGGGTTCTTCAGGCTTATCGGCAAACAAGGCGACATGAATGAAGGACGTGAATACAGGGATAAATTTTTGAGTGCATGGCCATATGCAGTTCTTGACAGGGCAACGGCTTGGATCGGTCACAAAGCTCGTTATAAGCAAGTAGCTCAACTTTTAATTGATGAAGGTGTATTAAGAGAGCAGGGCATTAGATTCGAGAGAGAGGATCCTATTGAACAAAATACAATTGAACAGAGAGAACATATTCAAACTATTCTAGCTACACTCAAATTTATTCAAGGATTAAACGGAAGAAATGCTCCTTATTTACAAGATGCTGCAAGAAGACTTCATTATTGGTTCCAAGAACTGTCTGCACATACATATTTCTCAAGAAGCCATTCATAAATTATTTATTAATAATGGTCCATTCAAGTAAAATATATTATATGCTATCTTGCTCAAATTCATAATCAATAACATTTCATTTTTTGCTATATTCTTCGATAAGTTAATTATTGCTTTATCAATATTGTCTTTTTTTATCAAGAATTTTTCCATTTCATTCAAGTTAAACTTATAAAACAATTTGTATGCATCTTTTAATAAAATGTTTATTTCTGAAAAAGCTTCTATAAATAATTTATTGATTTTTATATTGTTTTGGGATGCATATATGCTTATATCTCTATAACTGTCGCCTATTTTTTCTAGAAATTCTATTATAGTGTAACCTGGCCCAATATGTTTAAAATAATTCTCTTTTTTATTTAATGACCTTCTGCAATAATCTGTCAATTTATTTATTGTTATATCTCTAAGAATAAGTTTTTTGAGGGCATTTACATTATTAGTTTTTAAAGCCTCCAGACTTTCATCTGCAGTAGACATGAGAAATATGAAAGTTCTTCTTAGCATAGAATCAAATTCCGAGTGTTCAATATTTGATACTTGTTTAGCAATTAAGTGGTCTTTTCCTTCTTCAACAATTTCAAAACCTATAAGTTCCTGGTTAATAGTAGATTGTATAGCCTCTAATTCTGAATGTTTTTCAAATATAATTCTTATCTCATCGTAACCGCTTCTATAGAGAGAAGATAAAGCTCTGTGAATTAGTTGGTAGTCCTTTCCTTTGAAATCTATTTCAGTTTTACTTGATGAAATATCCCGTTCAGTGGTTATTAAGAGAGTTCCTCCATTCTCCTCCACCTCAATCTCATCCCCTTTCTTAACCCCATACTTCTGACTCCACTTTCTAGGCAATGAAATTAGCTGTGTAGAATTCGCTATCTGGATTACTTTTCTTTTCACCAATAACACCCCCAAATTATTGAAT
>JACQSP010000084.1 GCA_016205905.1 Candidatus Woesearchaeota archaeon | reverse complement strand
CTTCTCAGGAATCTCTGATTCCCGAGATATACAAAAGTCCTTGATTTTTGTTCGAAAATTAAGGACTTTTAGTATACTAACTTCCCTATTTTAAAATAACATAATTATTTAATAAAAATGGATTATACCTGTGAACTTATAATTAATTTGAATTGCAAAGATGTTGAACCTTTTTATAAGTCGCTTTTGCCAGAGTTAGAAAATGGCGAGAGGGATAGATGCGAGTTTAGTGTCCACAAACTCAAAGACAAAATAAAGATTAATGTCAAAGCAAAAGATTCAGTTGCTTTAAGGGCAACATTAAATAATATTACAAAACTGTTTACTGTTTACGAGAAGATTAATCATTTACAAATTGTTTAGGGTGGTAATATGTCAGAAAAACTAGCTCAGTTACAAATGATTGAACAAAACCTGCAGCAGCTTCTTTCCCAAAAACAGCAGTTTAACGGGCAGATGGTCGAGATTGAGTCTGCTTTGGAAGAATTGGAGAAAACAGAAGATGCTTACAAGATTGTCGGCAATGTTATGGTAAAAGTTTCTAAATCTGATTTAAACAAAGAATTAACAGAAAAAAAAGAAAGGACAGAAATAAGAATAAAAAGCATCGAGAAACAGGAAGACAAGCTTAAAGAGAAGGCAGAATCACTCAGAGCAGAAGTTATGGAAGACATGAACAAGAAAGAGCAAAAGAAAAAATAAACAGTATATAATACTTAATCTGTTTAAAGAATCTGATTAGCAAACCCAATTAACAAAAAATAACCAAGCTGAAACATCTAATCTTAATAAAATGACTGACGAAAAAATACGCGGAATTATAGAATCAATGCAGGAAGTATTAGAAGACCCTGTTGTTCCAAAAAATGTCAAGACCAAAGTAGAAAATGCAATGAAAGCATTAAAGGATAAAATAGACCCTAAGCTCAAAATCAATAAAGCGCTGGATGAATTGGAGGATATCAGCGACGATATAAACATGGAGCCGTTTACGCGTTCACAGATATGGAATTTGGTTAGTGCGCTGGAAAGTTTGTAGAACTATTCTAAAATTATCGTATTTGTTTAGCTGATCTTTTGTTTCTTAATCTTTTTATTCCGCTCACAATCCGTTTGTGGGCGCAGCCACCGTCTCATGAAAAATAGTAACTGTTTGTTGTTAGTCGTTTGTCGTTTGTCGTAAACGGAAAAACAAAAAAACTTAAAAAACTGCTGACGACAAACGACTTACGACTAACGACTTACTAATTTATCTTAGTGAACTTTGTTGGACATGCCAAGAACGACTAAAAACAAATGCAAATTATTCATATCTACTCTTATATCTATCTCTTCTTTACAATCTCTTTCTTCATCAACAAAGAATTAGGTATATATATTATATCACCGCTTTTTGTTTCTAATTTTATTTCAGTCAAATTGATTTGTGCCACTGTTCCTTCTATATTATCAATTTTAATATGGTCGCCTTCCTTAAATGGGGAGGTTCTGTGGATATAAATGCCCATAATTATATTCGGAAAAAAATCTTTTATACTTACAAATATGGAAAATACAATAATGGCAATAAGAATAATTGAGATAATATAAACAATTATCGAAGTTAAGTTTAGCACATCCAGTGCGATAATAACTGCAATGATAAAAACAGAATAGCTGGTTATCTTGCCAAGAAATTCTTCCGTGCTTATTTTTAATCCCGTGGCTTTTCTTACTAACTTATCTAATTCAAAACTGGTTAGTATCTTTTGGATAACCCTGCCCAATAGCTTTCCAATAATTAATCCAATTAAAAGAATGATTATTGCAACAACAACATCTTTGAATATTGGCTGTATTTTTGAATAAAGATATGCTGTCCTGTCTGTTGTGGTGAGTATATTTTCCGCATTTGTGATGTTATTTTCAATAAAGCCTGCCATTATTAATATAATTAAGGTTTATTGTTTATAAATATTACTGGGTGTTGGGAGTGTGGGACAGTAAAAGAGAATATGGATGTTGAGCTGTTTATATTCTACATTTACATATATCACTTCACCCAATATAATCAAGAAACAATTAAATATATATACTTTAAATGATTTCTAATTATTACATGATAAATAATTTAACACCTGAGCAGTTAGGAGATATTCGTCATTTGTTTTATTATTTTTCTGGTAGAAGAACTACTTTGGAAGAAGAATTAAAACAAGTTGACAGAGTGGATATAACTAAAAGAATAGAGCCAAATTCAAATAAGGATCAGCATTTATTAATGAAAGCAGTGTATGAATTTTCTAAACATTTTGTAGGTCATGGGTTCTTTTATATTCCTGTCGAAGAGTCAGATATTGACAGCATCTTAAATCTAGCTTTTGCTGGCTTACATCCAAAGCGCTATGTGCCAAACTTTGAGGTTGATGGAGTTAATGCTGAACAAATAGATGATTTATATTCTATGATTCAGAGCCATTTAGGAACCATAGTTGAAAGTTTAAATGGAAAAAGTGAAACAATTAAACTTGGAGACTCTCATATTACTATTTCTTATGAAAGAGAAAGAATGCCTAATACAATGGGCGAGTTATTTCTCATTCCTGCCAATTTGTGTAAACACAGACTAAAGCCAAAAGATAATGAAGGGTATTCTCGGTTGAAAATTGTAGTAAGTGTTCCTCATGATTTCATAAGTAATCTTGGCGAGATAGAAGATGTTGTCTACAAACATCTGCAAGGATTAATGCAGTTTACTTATGAAAAAAGTGGTTTGCTTGAAAAGTTTCCAGTTCTAAAAGGATATGTTCAAAAGGAAGATGAAGTAATAGAGACGTCTATAAATTTGCATTTTGATCACAGTAAATTTATACCTAGTTCACCATGCAATCTTTATTTTAATGTGAGTTTTAGCGATGTTTGTTATTTATTTAGGTTAACTGAGGTAGAGGTTCGATTTGGGAGAAGAGAGACTTCTACTGAACCAATTCCTAAAGACTTTTTGTTTAATAGTTGTGCCGAAGCTTATTTTGGTAGAGTAGGGTTTCAGAAAGATGAACTTAGTTACTTTTTCCAAGTTCTTCCAACTGTAATTTGTGATCAAATTGAAGACATTTTTAGAAGGAATTATCCTAAAGCAATAACAGAACTCGAAATAGAAGCAGAAAAAGAAGATAATTCTGATGATTTGAAAGTTAGAAGATATTGCCAATTAGTAAGTTTATATGCTCTTTCTAATTTGGATAAAGCTTATGAATGTTTGACTAAAGCAGTTAGGTGGGATCAAGAACATGGTCATAACTTTGAATTTGCTGAATGGAACGGCGGATTTAAAACCATAAAGTAAATTGTTCTACTTGTTGTGCACTATTATCTTTCTAAGCTTCCATCCTTCTTTTTCACATACTTTTTTCAATAAAATATATATAATTGTACCTAAATGTGAGAATTCAAGGTGAAATCTTGGAAGCAACAAAAGAATATCTTGAATTAAAAGAATGGCTTGTATTATTTATTCAGCATAAAGACATCTTTCAAAAGAAGATTGTCAAAATAGAAGAAAAAGAAGGCTTTGTTCTCGTTGAATACAAGGATCATACACATTATTTTGCCATTCTGCCTAATATTACAGATGTTAGTTTTTTAGATGATTATAAAGATAAACACTTATCTATTATTACATATAACACAAAAGATAACTTAAATACACTAATTACCCAATGGCAGAAATTAGCTGAGTTTTCTATGCTGAGCGTTTATTTTGTCAATCCTTATTCAAATACAGACAAAAAATGGATAATTTACCCTTTTACTCACAGCAAGATAACTGAACATGGCGCTTTAAAGCTTGGTTTGCAGACGTTATTTGAAAGTGTTGAAGAGTATAAGAGATAATTTTATGGTTTCTAAAAGTTATTGTAATTTTTTGTGTTGGTTTTACCAATAGTCTTAATAGTTAGTGTGCATTATTTTAAGTTGTCAGGTTTCAGTTGTCAGAGGATACAGGCGTCATTTGTTTTTCATTGTTTGGTTTTCATACAAGGAAACTGTATTAACCTAATGAACAACAAATAATCACTATTTTCCTCTGACAACTGACCACTGAAACCTGATAACTCTTTTCCACATTTTTACCACTTTTGTATAGAAAAACATCAAAAACTTTATATATATCTCTAGATTAGTTAATAACAGCTAATTATCTTACAATGGAAGCGTACCTAGAAAGGCTGGAGACTGCAAAAAAGAGTTTGAAAATAGCAGATCATATGCTAACAATCACACACAATGTTGTTAATGACCCCAAATTGTTTTTATTAGTTTTGCAAAAACTGTTTAACTCCTTACATGACATTGTAGCATCTATATTATATTATGAGCGTTATCATAAAAAAATACCCCCATTTAATGAGTCATTTGATGAAATGTTTGATATATTCAAGGTGAGGTCATTAAGAAGGTATAATTTCAATACATCATATACAGAACTGATTCATAACGTATATGCAATCTTAAAGCATCATAAAGAAAGCCCAATCGGTTTTGCCAAACAAGGAAGTTATGTTATTTGTTCAAAAGAGTACGAAACAAAGGTTTTGACAAAAGAATTGTTAACTCAGTATGTTGAAAAAACAAAACTTTTTATAAAAGATGCTGAAAAGATGATTAAAGTAACACCTAACTGACTCATTGTGATTCATTGTTTAGGTAATTGTGGTGTAAATTATGATTTATGATTTAGAAGAAGGAGATTACCTCGGACAGGCAAGAGAGGAGCTAAAAAGAGTTGACCACCTTATATTCGTCAGCCTGAAATACACTAGAACTGTTGATGTCCTTAAAAGTGTTTTAACAAGGTTAATCAATTGTTTTGAATGTATTATCAATGGTGTTCTTAATGATGCATATGAGCAAAAAAAGATAAAGGAAGTACCTCCTGCAATAATAAAGAAATGTTCAGCATTGAAAGAGCTTTATCCTGGGAAGTATGATGAACTGGTGAATTTTTTTATTTTTCTGCGAAAAGTCAGCAAAGCTGAATATGAAAAGCTGAGTGAGTACAGAAGACCTGTTGCTTTCATAGCGCATACTGAAGATGAAGGTAATATTGATGTCAATATTGATGTTGTTACAGAATATTACAGGAAGGCTCAAAAGATAATGGAAGAGATTATTGAGAAGAAATTATAAAGAAGAAATAAATTCTATACAGTTATAAAAGACGTGGTAATTGCTACAACATACATATATACTAAAAGTCCTTGATTTTCGAACAAAAATCAAGGACTTTTGTATATCTCGGGAATCAGAGATTCCTGAGAAGTTAGAAAGCTTTGCTTTCCAACTTACAAATGGAATTAGTTTGT
>JACQSP010000087.1 GCA_016205905.1 Candidatus Woesearchaeota archaeon | reverse complement strand
TGCGCCATATGAGTCGTATTTTCAAGCTGTCAAGCTTTCTAACTTTCAAACCATCTTACTTTTATTCGTGAACGTGTTGGACATGCCAGGAACGAAACGAATGCGAAAAAGTATGGTATTCTATCGGAAGTAATTTAAATCTTCAGTATTTCTTGAGTGTATGCACAAAATTATTTTAGACTGTTACACTGATGAACCCGCAGGTTTAGGCGTGCCACCTTATTTAGGAACATATCCAAGATATTTATACGGCTATTTGAAGAAAAAGTTTGGCCAGGAAATGCCAGTTTATTATTTAACTATTGATGACCTGCGCCTTTTTGTGCATTATCACAACAAAAAGCCAGAAACAAAAGAGAATGAAAAAACAAATATAAGGATACTTAATTTAACAAAAAATTCTCCAGACATCAGAACAATTCTTGAAAACACCGACGAGATATACGTTGTCCTTGGGGTTCATGTTCCCGGCAAATATTTAACTGCCGAACCTGGAACTTTGAGGGAATTAAGCACATTATTCAATGATTTAAACAAAAAAGCAGGCATAACTGCAAAAACGAGGCTGACAGGCCCTGCTGCGACAGAGTTCGGCACCAGATTAGAAGGCGGAAAATTTGTTGAAAGGCAGGATACTTGTATTTTTGACGAAGTTAAACCAAATATTGTTGAAACATACAGCGAAATTGCAGAATATGCTGTCCTCGGCGCAGAAATTATTAAACAGATTAACTGGAGCTACATCATCGCAGAGATTGAAACTTCAAGAGGCTGCAAAAAGGCAGTTGGATGCAGTTTCTGCACAGAGCCGTTAAAGCACCGCCTTGAATTCAGAAACTTAAACGATATTGTAAACGAGGTAAAAGCGCTCAACAAACAAGGCATTAAGTATTTCAGATTAGGCAAACAAAGCGATTTCTTTTCATGGAAAACCAAAGAAATTGAAGAAATGCTGAGCAGGATAAGAGGGGAGTGCGAAACAAAAGAGTGTGAGACAAAAGTACGTGAAACAAAAGAGTGCAAAACAAAAGAATGTAACTTAGAAGAATGCAAAACAAAAGGATATAAAATAGAAGAATGTAAAACAAAAGATTGTAAGATAGAAGTTCTGCATATTGACAATGTTGATCCTGTAAATGTCACAGAGGAAAAAGTAAAGCTCGTCGTGAAATACTGTACATCTGGAAATGTCGCTGCACTCGGCGCAGAGACTTTTGATGAAGATGTTGTCAAGTCAAACAATCTTAATTCAGCGCCTGCAATAACAATGCGAGCAGTTGAAATTATCAATAAATTTGGCAGTGAGAGAGGAAAGAATGGAATGCAAAGTTTCTTGCCAGGAATTAATCTGCTGTTTGGACTGAAAGATGAAAGCAAAAAGACGCATGCAGCGAATATGCAGTATTTGAAAGAAATCCTTGCAAAAAATCTGCTTCTGCGCAGAATAAATATAAGGCAGGTGGCAATATTTCCTGGAACACAGCTTTACAAGGAATGCGGCAACAAATTTCTGAGAAAAAACAAGAAATATTACTGGAAATGGAGAAATGAGATAAGACAGGATATTGACAACCAAATGCTGCAAAGATTACTGCCTGTCGGCACTGTGCTAAAAGACTGCATTGCAGAGATTTACGACGGTAAAACTACTTTTTTGAGGCAGATTGGCACATATCCTTTGATTATTGGAGTCAAGGGAAGGATTGAATTAGGCAGGTTTTATAATCTTAAAGTTAAGGGATATATGCTGAGAAGTGTTATTGGGGAAGTTGTTTGAAATAATTAAGGTATAGATGTTTAAGTTATTCGAATGTCTTCTATTGTTCTAAGTTTTTAAACAAAATCTTTATAAATACCTATTTTACCCTAAAAAAGAAGGCTAAAAACTCATTAAAAAAGTGAGTCTAGAAACAAGCTGATAAAAACAAGCTAATTGCCTCCATAGCTTAGCGGTTAGAGCGCGCGGCTGTTATTCGCAATTATTAATAATGTAATAACGCATTATTTAACTTGCGATAAGAAACCGCGAGGTCCCCAGTTCAAAATTAAAACTGTGTTTTAATCCTCAGAAAAACGTAGTTTTTATGAATGTCTGGGTGGAGGCGTTTGTTTTTTAGTTTATTCAATTTAATTTCGGCCCCGTAGCTCAGCCTGGAGAAGTTGATTATCAATAAGAAATTGTTGATTGTATTATAAAAACTTTAGGCACTTGGAGCGCACGACTGATAATCGTGAGGTCTCGTGTTCGAATCACGACGGGGCCATTTTATTATTTTTTTCTTAAGTTTACTTTCTTAATATCTTTTTTCGCTTCCAATAATGTTTCTTCCGCTCTCAGCACGTAACTAGGGACGCAGTCCACCGTCTCATGAAAAGTTTTTTACGTTTTTTTAAGCGCGATATTATAAATTGATGAAATAAAACTTAAACAAAATAATAATCATGAGACGTGTGGCTGCGCCCAGGAACTAAAAGAAAAAAGATTATTTAGTTCGATTGTCTAAACAATTAATTTTACTTAGCAGTTATAATTCTATATCTTGCTTTGCCTTCTTTATCTTTTCCTATTTCTATCTCAAGAATACCTGCGCTTCCTTTGCTTTCTTTTCCAATATTGATATTTTCATCAGAATTTTTATAAGAATTCATCTTCCATTTTGTTGCAGAGCCAGGATTGAGAAAAAGAGAATCAGACCTAATATTTTCTTCAACTAATTTGTCATTCTCGTCAACACCTTTCATTCCTGCTTCATGTATGTGGCCAAATGCGCCAAACTTGATATTATTCTTTACCATAAAATCATTAATGAGTTCATTGCCGACATTTTCTCCTGAAAAAACAGCGTCAATACTATCCTTATTTTTGCCTTTTGGAGGGCCATGAGCGATTAGAAGTTTATCTTTTATTTTATTTTCTTTATTCTCATCAAACTCTTTTACAGCTTCATACACATCCATCTCTGTCTGAATTTCATCAAAAAAAGATTCATTGAACAAAAACCCGCCAAGAGGATGCATATATTCCTTTAAGTGATATCCCGAAACAGAGATAAGCATAACATTCTTAAAGGTTATAACGCGCTGAGTATCGTCAAAAAGAAGGAATTGTTGGCTTGGGAATTCTTTCTCAAGATTTCCTTTTAACGTCAGATACTCTTCTTTTGGCTCATGATTGCCAGGAATAACAAATACAGGCTTCTTGAAATCTGCAAGAATTGTTTTAAACACAATATACATCTCTTCATAATCGCTGTTTCCACCGACATTATCAAACATAGTATTTGTGTCGCCGAGAATAAGAATAGCGTCAACATTTTCTTTTTTGAATTCATTGACAAAAAAGTTCAAATTTATTATGTCGCCATGAATATCTGATATAACCCCAAATTTAACTATGTTTGTTTCAACTATGTCTGTTTTGTTAGAACTGCATGAGGAGAAAATTACTAAAATTACTGTTAATAATAAAATAATGCTAACTTTTTTTGAGATAACACATCTCTTGTTTGAAATTACCTTCTTCATTTTATTCTCGTCTTGGTTTAATACTCCTCAGCTTGCTGCGATTTGGATAAGCGATGCCTATTGTTTTTTTATTTCGTTTTATTTGTTCTGCATTTTAATCAGACATAATCTTATCAGATAAAATATCAAAAGCATCAGCTCTTCTTATTGCTGTTTCTGCTGATGTTAGTTCTGCTGTCCTGCCTAATTCATAAGTATACTTTCCTCTATCATCTCTAGCATTTCTAAAGCTTGACAAAATCTCATCAGATTTTCTTTTAGCTATTGTTTTTAGCCTTTTATCTGATTCTTCCATATTTGCCTTGAATTCCTCCAAATATTCTTCTTCTATCTTTTTATCGTTTATATAAAAATAATAGACTAATCCTTGGTAAATAAGTATGTGCACACTGTCGGATATATCTTCTAAATCCACGTTTATATGTGCAAGGAGGGAGACTGCATTATAAAACATTGAATAATATGATGCATTAATGCTCCAGTCAAAGTAATCCGGCTTTTGTAATAATTCCTTTGATAATCTTAAACTTATTTCTGCTTTTCTTTTAAAGAACTCTTTTTTATATGGTTTAGGCTTTTTGATATTTCCTTTTATTATCAATCTTCTGAATTTTTTTGTGATTAATTCAATTTCTTCTTTCTCAACCATTTTTCCACCTTTTTAGAATTTTGTAAAAACTTTCTGCTCCTGTTAATACTAAATGATTTTTTATGATTTCATTCATTACATTCAGCTGATTTGGCGTGTTTAACATCTCATAGCAGCTTTTTTCTGACACAATATTTAAATCAGTTTTAGAATAGAATGAGCCTAAAGTTTCCTCTGCCTGTTTTTGAAAATCAGTGATTTTTTCTGAATCAGGAATTATTATCAGTATATCAATATCATTGCCCTTTTTATTTACAGAAGAGCCAAACAACACTGCTGAAAAGAAGGCAGTCTTTATTCTTGATAACTTTTCCGCAATGATCTTTATTTCTTTGCTGTTATGTTTGGTTAACCTTTGTTTTTCAGCTAATTCCAATAAGAGAGTATTTTTGAAAACTGGCTCAACTAAATTGTTTTGATTCTTTGCTAAGAATTTTTGTGTTATAATGGATTGAACAGCAGCATGCACTGGCCTGTAATGCTTATTTATTATTTTTGAAAGACTGTTAATGCTCCACTTTCTGGTTAAATCTTTGCTTATTTCTTCCATAATCCTTAGATTTAGTTTAGTTATAACTTTCATGTTATATAATTATAACTTATAAGTTATATATAAATGTTTTGGTTGGAAAATGAAATTATGGTAAAGAAGGGAGATCACTTTATTTTTCAGGAGTAATTTCAAAAAGATTATGTTAAGTTTAAGACCTGAAGGTAAACTATATAAATTTAACCTTATTCTCAAGAATAATGCCTTCAAATACATCAACCAATGCAGATACATTGCCAAAAGTTCTGCAAATAAAAGAAATAACAGCTGACGCAACAATAAACATAGTTCTTGATACATTAGAACAAAACAAGCAAGCCATTGTCTTCTGCAACTCAAAAAGAAGCGCTGAGAAGTGTGCAGAGGACAGTTCCCGCAAAATAAATACAGCAACAAGCCTATATGATTCTAAAAATAAAACAATTATTTTATCTGAATCTGAAAAAAAACAATTAAGTGAAATAAGTGAAGATATACTTCACGCATTATCTAAACCAACTAAACAGTGCGAAAGACTAGCTGAGTGCGTTAAGAAAGGGGTTGCATACCATCATGCAGGGCTTGTCCACGAACAAAAATCAATAATAGAAGATGCATTCAGAAAAAGCCTTATCAAAATCATCTGCGCAACACCAACGCTTGCTTTAGGCGTCAGCCTTCCTGCCTTTAGAGTGATTATAAAAGATTTGAGAAGATATTATCATGGAAGAATTGAGGCAGGCAATGAAAACAATGAAAAAGGAATGCGATATATTCCTGTTTTAGAATATCATCAAATGGCCGGGCGTGCAGGAAGGCCAGAGCACAGCAAGATTGGAGAAGCAATAACAATCGCCTCAACAGAAGCAGAAAAACAAAAGATAAATGAGATATTTATTAACGGCGAACCTGAAGACATTTATTCAAAGCTTGGTGTTGAGCCTGTATTAAGAAGCTGTTTATTAAGCCTTATAGCTACTAATTTTGTGACGACAAAAGAGCAGATACTTTTATTCTTCAATAAAACATTTTGGGCGCATCAGTTTGGAGACATGTATCATCTTACCAAGATAATCGATAAAGTGCTTGGGATGCTGGAAGAGTTTGGTTTCATTGAACTGATTGGGCAAGATAAATTACATAGCCAACAAGAGCCCAGTTATAACTCTAAAACAGGTTATGTTGACGGGATACTTAACAAGAATACAACCAATGAAGGATTTACAAGTGCAGCAGAATTATTTTCAGCAGGAGAAACTAATAAAATTTTCTTTGACGGAATGAGTGAAAAAAATAACAAAATAAACGGAAGTAATAATAAAACCAAAGAAAATGCTAACAATCTTAAAGAAAGAGTTAATGAAATAAAAAAAATAAATAGTGAAATTAGATATAACGCAACCCACCTCGGCAAACGTGTTTCTGAATTATACATTGATCCATTAACTGCGCATGAAATTATACTTGCGATGGAAAGAGCGCAGGACAAGCGTGTTTTAACTATTCCTTTATCTTTTTTGCACATGATAAGCTGTGCGCTTGAATTAAGGCCAAAATTAAATGTTAAATCAAAAGAAATAGATGACATCATGCAGAAGCTTGTTGAATCAGAAGGCAGCCTCATTGTTCTTGAGCCGTCTCAATATGAGCCAGAATATGATAATTACATCAACAGTTTTAAGACAGCATTATTTTTTCAGGATTGGATTGACGAGATGGATGAAGAATATTTGCTTGAGAAATATGATATAAGGCCAGGTGAAATAAAAGTAAAATTAGATATTGCAGACTGGCTGGTTTATTCTTCATCTGAATTGTGCAAACTTTTAACTTATCAGAATATGCTTGCTGAAATAAATAAATTAAGAATAAGATTAAAATACGGCACTAAAGAAGAGCTGTTGGCATTGTTAAAACTTGAAAATATTGGAAGAATGAGAGCAAGAAAGCTTTACAGCCATGGCATCAAAGATATTGGCGACGTCAAGAAAGCGAACATAGTGACTCTTGCCCAGCTTATCGGAAAAAGTGTCGCGATTAACATCAAAGAGCAGGTTGGCGAGAAAGTAAAAAAAGAAGACATTGAAGTAAAAGAAAACAAAAGAAAAGGGCAGATAAGTTTAAAGGATTTTTAGACTGTGAACTTATTCTTGAAAAAAGAGAATTAGAATAATAAAAATTAAAATAAAAAATGCAAAAACATCACTCTTTCAGTTTGCTTACTGATCCTCTTGTATTAATCTCGTAAATCGTTCTTGCAAATAACGGTGAAACATCAACTTCATGATACCATGGCGATGATTCAAGGAAACCAAGTCTTTGGGTTACTGCATTTGTGCCGATAACTCCTTTAAGTATTCCATTGCCGTTCTCATATAATTCTGAAAGTTTTTGAGCAGCTTCTCCGTTAAAATAAGGTTTTGTGCAGGCAACATAAACACCTTGAACGCCCCATGCAGTGCCTTTAAGGCTTCTTAATCCTCTGACCAATGTTCCTGCAGTATCTATCATGTCTTCTACCACCAAAACATTTCCAGTAACAACATCCATCATCTTTACACTATCAACTTTGCTTGCTTCGCTATGATCTCTTTCTTTTCCTGCGCTTTTGAATGGAATCTTTAATCTGCTTGCATAAAACATTGCTCTTCCAGCGCCACCTGCATCCAAAGCCAAAGAACAAAATCCACTTTTTTGAAGATTATTGCCATATGTTGCTTTAATATATTCCATAATTGGTCCTGAAGCATATAACAACTCAAATTTAGTTTCCAAAGCAGCATATATACCTCCAACTGCTTCAGCATGTATATCTATTGTAATAACTCTTCTAGCGCCTGCAGCTTTGAACATTGAAGCAGTTAATGATGTGAGTATAGCTTCTCTCTCAAATTTCTTATCTTGTCTATCCCAAAACAAAGTTGGAGAAACAACACTTATATAATCAGCGTCATTTTGGGCTGCTGCAGCAATCGCAGAAAGCAGCGCCATTTGATTATCATTACTTGTATATTTTGGTTTATGTATTTCATCATCAAAAGGCATCTTGCTGGCAATATCCTGAACAACAAAAACATGTTTCCCCCGAACACTTCCTTTTAAAGTTGTTTTAATCTCATCATTTGAAAAATGAGTTTCTTTGCTTTCTATAACCTCAACAAGCGACCTTTTCTCTCCTCGCTTAGCATTCTCTTCTTCAATAATCTTGTTTAGGTTCTCAACAATCTTTCCTGCTAAATTTCTGCCACCTTCACAGGCAAGAACAGATATTTGGCCTCTGTCACTTCTTGGCATTTTAACACCTCACAAAAATTGGTATAAAGTAAGAGGTATGAGGTAAGAAGTAAGAGGATTAAATGGTTAAAAGTTAGAGGTAGGAGGTAAGAGGGAACAACTACGATGATAACATCGTACCTCTTACCTCATACCTTTTACCTCCTACTATTAACTCCTCTTACCTCAAACCTTTTACCTCTTACCCATTTATTTAATAGAACGTCACTAACCATTATTTAAGCATTATCTTTATGGATTATATATAATGAAGAACATAGAAAGATTTTACGAGAATTTCGGAAAAAATGCGAGGTTATAAAAAGAATATAAAATTGTGTGTATTATCTAATTTAAGCTTTTCTCTCATTTAGGAGTGTGTAATCAATCACTATATTCTCCTCTCAATGCCTTTCCAATAAGGTCTGGTGAGTCAGTTGGTTTATTAAGATAACCAATATTATCAATACCTATTGTTTGCTCTCTTGCTTTTTGCATATCAGCGCCAGAAAACATAACAATTCTGCCCTGATAACCCATTGCCCTTGCTGTTTTTGCAATCTCTGAGCCAAAACCACCTGGGACTTTCATGTCAAGAAGCATTGCATCATAATGAGATAAGCCGATGTATTGTCTTTGTCCAGTCTCATTTGTTAAATCTCTAACTGCTTCTCCTCTCAAAGCAGCCTCTGCCTCTCTGTAGGTTGTTGCAAGTTCCACTTCAATACCTTCTCTTCTTAGAATTCTTGCAATTGCTTTAGGTATAAATTCATCGTCTTCTAATTGTAAGATTTTGGTTAATGCCATTTGTGTCACTTTCTCAAATTTCTCAATCTAATATCTCTTATGTTCTAATCTCACACTCTTATTATTTCAACGTCATCATTCTTTTTACGTAAGCTTATTCCTGCTCTTTTTAACCAAGAGTAACCTTCTCCAACATCCAACGCATACAATGTATTTAATTTAATAGTAACATCTGGCTCAGCATTAGAAAGAACGCCTGTGTCAGAAACATCTCTTAATTGTGCAATTCTTCTACATTCTTGAACAGCAGGAGAGTTATATGCAGGTCTTGATTTCATTCTTTTTTGCGTTTCAGCTATAGTTGTATCATTGCCCCATTCAAACACATTAACAACGAAATTACTAATATATTTAGGGTTTTCTTTGACTGCTTTAAAAGTTTCTGTAAGTATTGAATAATCTCCAACTAAATTAAAGACACATGTAGCTATTCTTCCTTCTGTCCCAAATTCATCACACGCTTCTCCATAAAAAAGAAGAACACCCATATCATAAGGTGATGTTTCAACCTTACCCAAAACTTGTCTTTCCATTCCTTGCTCTGGAAAGTTTAACACACACTTTAAATCAGAAGGCAATTTTTTCTGTCCTTTAGGCAATTTTCTTAATTCAAGAAAAGCGCTGCCAGGCACACTGCTCATTTCAAATGTATAACCAAAATTATGTGCAATATTTTTCATCATACCATCATAACCTGAATTAAGATCCTCGAGGTTAAAGAACCAATTGTATGTGCCAGGATAAGATAAACATTTTCTAAATTCTTGAAATGCACCAATAGCGCCATTCGCATCTCTGGACAGTTCTTTCCAACTTTGAGTTAATTGTTCTAGATTAGCCATATAATACACACCTAAAGACGTCTAAATCATAGTTTTCTCAAGGTTTTATTCTTATTAGTATAATTAGTATAACTAGATGGAAGTGGAGGTAACACAGGTTGTCCATTGTTATCAGTTATTACAGTCGTAGTTTGACGCTGTGCTGAAACATACGTTTCTAATTCGTTTATTCTTCTTTCTATTAAGTCATAATTCATTTGACAAAAAGGAGAGTTTGGATCAACACTCTTGCCATCTGTTGGTTTTGGTTTAATTTGATCAACAACCTTGTAAGAATAGTGTGTTTTACTGCTGTCACCTATATTCTTGACTTCTACTCTTTCAAATATGTGTCCACTTGGTGAAACAAAATAAAATCTACTTATAGAACTAATACTCAATAACGGAACTGTTACTTGCTTTCCTTTCTCATCAACACCACTCATCTCAACTAAACCATCTATTGTCATTAAAATCCCCCCTGTTATATTTTTCATTATATTAATTGAAAATCGCCAGTTATACTGGTTTATAACTCCTTATAACACTTAAGAATATAGGTAGTATTTAAATTTTGTGCTTTTTTACTACTTTGAAATGATAATTTCATATTTTTTAAGTGTGATACTTTATTAATGATACCCTTTGTTAAATAAGAAAATCTTAACATAAAACTACCGGGATTTAGGTGTAAACAAATATTTACCGGGATTCCCGGGAAAATGAGAAAGTATATAAATAAGTATTGATTCCCGGTATGTAATAAGCCTGCCAGTCAGCTTTGGCGAAAACAATAAGTGAGTTTGTCGTGGGTCGTTAGTCGTCTGTCGTATAACGAACTATGGACATATGTAATCATTGTAGGATGATGTCTACGACAAACAGCTTACGACAAACGACCTACGACTAACGACAAACAGATATAATAGCAAAGCTGACAAATTGGAGGCAGACTTATTACCTACTATTCCAAGTATAAAATGAAACTTCATTTACCAAATAGTGCCTTTTTAGGTAATATTAATCCGTTTTTAAGAGCGTTTAATAGTTCTGCTCCTAACAAACTAGAGATAACTGCTAATAAAAGATGGATTTCAGTGCATCCTGTTGTTTTATCTATGATTGCTGCGCTCGCACTAACCATTAAAACCTCAAATATTCACTGTGAAAAACTTGAAGCAGCATCAAAGCATTACATGGAAAGAATGAACCTCTTTAAATTCCTAAATATTAAGTCAGATATTGAAATAACAGAGCATGAGCCTGCTGGTAGATTTGTACCACTGACACAAATAACTAATTCTAATGAGCTGACAAAGTTTATTACAGAAATGATACCATTGCTTCATTTAGAGCCTAAACAAGCAGAGCCAATTAGATATATTGTAAGCGAATTAGTTAGAAATGTACTTGAACATTCTCAATCAGAATATAGCGCTGTTTTATGCGCTCAATATTACAAAAAAAGCAACACAATTAGAATTGGTATTGCAGATACTGGTGTTGGTATCAAAGCCACGATAAATAATGCTTATAATACAAAAACCCATTTAGAAGCAATTAGACTAGCGCTTATGCCGGGCATAACTGGAACAACACGGCGAGAAGGTGGCACTGAATTTAATGCAGGAGCAGGTTTGTTTTTTATAAGGTCAATTGCAAAAGTAAACAGAGATTTTTTTATGATTTATAGCGGAGATGCCATGTATAAATTATTAAAAAGCACTTCAGGCAAACATATTGAACTACATGGGGATCCCTTTAAAGATCGGCATTCCAAAGGAGAAGATTATCCCTATTGGAAAGGCACTGTTGTTGGAGTTGATATCTCCTTAGATGCAACCAAAGAATTTTCATTATTATTGGATTTAATTCAAGAAACATACATTAAAACAGTAAGAGAAAGGAAAAAAGAACGATATAGACGACGAGCAAGATTCATATGAACTCAATAAAATTATTCAAATTAGTGGGAAATTTTGCAGAAAATAAAGATATAGCAAGGGATATCCGAATCAAAAAAATAATCCCCGCAATAGAAAAAGGAGAAGAGGTAACTTTAGATTTTGAGGGTGTTAACTCAGCTACACAATCCTTTGTGCATGCCCTCATTAGTGATATCATCAGAAAATTTGGTGTAGATATACTTGACAAAATTTATTTTAAGAATTGCGATGAAACAATTAAAAAGATAATAAATATAGTTGTAGAATATATGCAGGAGATGGACTGATGTTGTTGTTTCCTTATTATATGTTGATTCAATAAATAGTTTTCATTAAAGATTCATTGTCTTTATAAACCTATTTAGATTTCTATGTTAATTATGAGGGGTCTAATAAATAAACTTAGAACTTGTTCTCAAACAGAAAGGAAAGGGCTTGCATTAGAGTTAGCTCAAACTAAATCAGAAATCATAGTTGATGAGCTAATAAGAATGATAATGGCAAAACACAGAAGAGGGATATTTTGGTATAGTTTTGAGGATCAGTTGACGGGAATTGAAGCATTAGGTTTAACACAAAATCTTCGTGCCTTATGTTTTTTTGGATGGTTGTATTCCTCAAAAGTTAAAGTACCTGTTTTAGAAAATTGTCGAACTGAAGAGTTTGTTATATGTGAGGGGTATACATTTGTTTATTTTCCACATGCAAAAGGTAAGTTGAAGAATAATTTAAAGTATTTTGCAACATATACCGATCGGCAATATCCCCCTAACTCTTCTAGTTCTATAAGTATTACCCAAACTTTTCGTAAAGAACAAAGTATAGATGATGATTTAACTAAAATTTTTAGTAGTCAGCCTCACATATTAATACAAAAATCAATAAAGTCACTGGAACATAGCGTTGGGAGGGAAGCAATAATTTCTACAAATTATGTATCTCAACCTGTTGCTTTTGTGGGGGTAAGTATGCCAGGAATAGAACAAAATGGTCCAGATTTAGAATATGTTTACATGCGTTTTTCTGAATATATCGATTTGATTAGCTACCATACACCACAAGCTTATATGAAAAGAAATCATTAATTTTTTATCTAGTCAATCACTTATAATTACTCCGTATACTTTCAGGGTATGTTGAAATCCCCTGCAGTTCTAAGTTTCCTAACCTTTTAAAGAAATTTCTAAGAATATTTTTAGAGTATGTTATTTCTCATAATTATGGTCAAATAACAACTTTCAAACAATAATGTTTATATATAATATATTAACTACATTTGAGAATGCCGAATATACCTATTCAAACACAAAATAAAATGCAAGATAAAATGCAAAACAAAACACAAAATTCAGAACCGCAGCAGCTTTCACAATCACAACAATGCTCACAACCGCAACAGTTTTCGCAATCACAACAGCCTTCACAACCAACTCAACCTTCACAGACACCTCAACTTTCACAGAATCAGCTATTCATCCAAATAGAAAAAGAAATCCTTGAATACTGGAAAAAGAACAAAATCTACGAAAAAGCAAAAGAAAAGAACAAGAAAAATAAACGATTTTATTTCTTAGATGGCCCGCCTTATACTTCTGGAAGGGTTCATTTAGGCACAGCGTGGAATAAATCTTTGAAAGACATGGTTCTTAGATACAAAAGAATGAAAGGCTTAAATGTTTGGGACAGGGCAGGATATGATATGCATGGTATGCCAACAGAGAATGCTGTCCAAAAAGAGCTTAAACTGAAAAACAAAGATGAAATCCTAAATTACGGAATGGGAAAATTCGTGAACAGATGCAAAGAGTTCTCAATAAATAATATGAAATTAATGAATGAGGATTTCAAAAGACTAGGTGTATGGATGGATTTTGAAAATGCTTATTACACAATCGCTCCTGTATATATTGAAAGCTGCTGGTGGATCATAAAAAAAGCGCATGAGAACAAAAGATTGTACAGAGGAGAAAAAACAATGCATTGGTGCGCTCACTGCGGCACAGCACTGGCAAAACACGAGTTAGAATACAAAAGCGTTACTGAAAATTCAATCTTCTTAAAATTCAAAATAATCGGAGCAGAAAACGAATACCTTATTGTATGGACAACAACACCTTGGACAATTCCTTTTAATTTAGGCGTCATGGTTAATCCTGAATTGGAATATGTTAAAGTAAGAGCGAGGGCAAAGGATAAGGCAAAAGACAAGAAAGAAAATAATCAAAAAGAGGACAAAACACAAAATAAAACAGAAGGGCAGAAAAACAACAAAGATAATAATGAAAAGGAGAAAGAAGAAATATGGATTGTAGCAAAAGGCTTAGCAGCTCCATTTATGATGGCAGTATGCAACCAAAAATTAGAAATTATTGAGGAATTTAAAGGCGACAAATTAGAAGGAGTAAAATACAGGCATCCTTTTTATGATTTAGTGCCTATTTACAAAGAGCTCGACGAGAAACATGACAAAACTTTTTCTGTTGTATTGAGCGAGGAATATGTTGACCTAAGCGCAGGAACTGGTCTAGTACACATGGCGCCTGGCTGCGGCCCAGAAGATTATGAAATAGGGCACAGAAATAAAATACCACCATTCAACAATCTCACAGAGCACGGAATATTCCCTAAAGAGATGAAACAATTTGGTGGTTTGACAGCTAAAAAAGACGATAAGATGTTCATTGAAGCTCTCGACAAGGAAGGCTGCCTGATAGCAGAAACAGAAGTTACACATGATTATGCGCATTGCTGGAGATGCAAAGAGCCGGTTATTTTCAGAGCAACAGAGCAATGGTTCTTTAAAACAGAAGACCTGAAAGAAACAATGAGGGAGCTGAACAAAAATATTAAGTGGATCCCTGAGTTTGCAGGAACAAAAACATTTGATTCATGGCTGTCTAATCTCAGAGATAATGGAATCACAAGACAGCGTTATTGGGGCACGCCTCTTCCAATCTGGAAATGTGATAATAAAAACTGCGGGCATTATATTGTAATCGGCTCATTAAAAGAGCTTGAAAAATATGTTGGCAAGGAAAATATGCCAAATGATTTGCATAAGCCAGTTATTGATAATGTAACATTCAAATGCGAGAAGTGCGCAGAAAACCATAAAGAAATAATCACCTCATCAAAAGAAACAACGAAAACATCAAAAGGAACAAAAAGCACATCAAAAGAAATAACGAATACATCAAAAGAAACAACGAACACATTAAATGGTACAATGATCAGAGAGCCTGACATTCTTGACGTATGGATCGACGCCGGTGTAAGTTCCTGGGCATGCCTTTATTATCCTGCCAGACAAGACCTTTTCAAAGAAATGTTCCCTGCAGAATTTATTCTTGAAGGCATTGATCAAATCAGAGGATGGTTTAATTTATTGTTTGTTGCATCAATGATTAGTATGGAAACCCCAAGCTATAAAGCAGTCTACATGCATGGATTTATTAATGATGCGCAAGGCAGAAAGATGTCAAAAAGCTTGGGCAATTATATCCTGCCAAAAGAAGTCATTGACGAATACGGAAGCGAAATATTCAGATATTATATGATAGGCGGCGCAAAACCAGGCGTGGACATCAACTATAATTTTGAAGACATGAAAGTCAAGTTCAGAACAATAAGCATATTATGGAACCTGCAGAAGTTTATAATTGACTTAAAGAAAAACAGCGATATAACTAAAAGCAGTGATATGCCCAAAAACCCTAATACTGCCTTTATTTCCATTGCTAATCTAAACAAGAAAAAGCTTTCATCTGCTGAAGAATATATCTTGTCAAAATTAAATTCAACCATAAAAAAAGTTTCTGAGCTTTATGAAAACTATTTGCTTGACGAAATAACATGGAAAATAGAAGGATTATATCTTGAATTGTCAAGAACATATGTCCAGCTTGTCAGAGATAAAGCAAGCATGGGCACTCAGGAAGAAAAGGAAATAGTTTTAGCAGCAATGTTTGAAGTGCTGCTCGGAACAATAAAATTGCTCGCCCCTATTTGTCCATTACTGACTGAAAAAATATATCTTAATCTAAAAGAAGAGGTTGGCTTCCAAAAAGAACTACAAGAGCTACAGGAAGAACTGAAGGAAGAAAGCATACACTTAACCAAATGGCCAAAAGCAGATGAGTCAATGATAAACACACAGCTTGAGGCAAATTTTGAGATTGGCAAGAATGTAATTCAAGCAATCTTGTCTGCGAGAGAAAAATCGCAGCTTGGTGTAAGATGGCCGTTATTGGAAGCAGTAATAATCACAACTGATAAAGATACTAAAGTCGGAATAAAGGAAATGGAAGAAATAATAAAGACACAGACAAATGTTAAATCAATAATTATTGCAGATAAATTCGACAAAGTTAAAGTTAAAATAAAGCCAAACTATAATTCAATAAAAACAAAATACAAGAATGATGTCCCTGTTATAGTTGCGCATCTGATGCAGCAAAATGAAAATTCTATTTTGAGAAAATTAGAGAAAGGCGAGTATATTTATGCATCTGGCGACAAAAAGTTTGTGCTGACAAAAGAGGACATTATTGTCGAGAAAGATGTGCCTAAAGAGTTTGTCGAGAGCGAATTTAAGAATGGGTGTGTGTACATTAACTTAATAAGAACAAAAGAATTAGAAGCAGAAGGATACGCAAGAGACATAATGAGAAGAATACAGGCATTAAGAAAGAAAGCAGGGCTTGAGAAAAAGGATTTCATTAGGCTGTGCATAAACATTGATACTGAATTAACTGAAATGATTGAGCCGTTTGAAAAAGAGATTCAGGAAAAATGCGGTGTAAAAGAATTATACCTGGGAGAATATTCTGGGCAGGAAAAGAAAGAATTCCAGCACAAAGAAAGCGAAAAAGTAAAAGGAAAGAATATTGAGATAAGTTTGGAGAGAGTGTAGTTCGTATAAACAGTTGTCAGGTTTCAGTGGTCAGTTGTCAGAGGAAAAGAGTGACTATTTGTTGTTCATTGTGTTATTTATTTTTCATAGGAAAACAAAACAATGAAAAAAACAAATAACGTCGTACCCTCTGACAACTGACACCTGACAACTGAAACCTGATATGACAACTGACAACTCGAAAGCGATTTGAAATTATAGCGAGGTGCTAAGATGACTGAGCCAGTAAAAGATTCTGAATTAATTGTAGTAAAAGATACAGAAAAAAGAAATATAATTTATCATCTTGGCTTAAGGCCAGAGCAACTTGCCAGGCAAATATTTGTAGTCGGTGATCCTAAGCGAGCTGATTTGGTTGCTATGGGGTTTGACACTGTCGAATATATGGTGCAAAACAGAGAATTTGTTACAAGAACAGGAACTTATCAAGGAATGCCTGTAACAGTGATGTCCACAGGAATTGGCACTGATAACAATGAAATTGCGCTCATTGAAGCGTTTGGATTAAATGAGTTTGATCTTGAAACAAGAACTCGAAGAGCAGATGCGTTGCCATTAACTATTATAAGATTAGGCACATCTGGAGGTCCACAAAGAGATATTGAATGCGGAGCATTGGCAATATCATCTTATGCTTTGGGTTTAGATAACACTGGCTTGTTTTACGACGTGCCTGCTGCTGATGAAACTGTTTTGAATATTGAAACACAGGCATATCATATTATAACTGCTGCAACACCTCTTGAATGCAGGTTTAGGGGAAAAATCCATCCATATGCATCAAAAGCAACACCTGAAGTAGTTGATGCATTGATAAAACATGCGCAAAAGCAGGATGTAAGATATGCTGTTGGCATTACTGCATCTGCATCTGGATTCTTTGGTCCGCAGGGAAGGGAAATTCCAGGTTTACCAATAACAGTTCCAAGATTACAGGAATATTTAGCTGCATTGTGCATAAATGGCAACAGAATAATTTCTTTAGGAGAAGCAGCAGAAATAAATAAAGAAGCAGGTATGAGCGAAAACAGTTTAGTCGTTACTAACTTTGAAATGGAATCCAGCCTTTTATTTCATTTAGGCGCACAAATGAAGTATAAAATTGGAACAATATGCCCTATTATCGCAAACAGGCCGAAAGGAACATTCTTGGCAGATTATAAGCCTCAAGTTGAAAAGTGCATAGATATTGGGTTGAGTGCAATGCTGGAGTTGTATACTAAAAGTGCAAAATAATCGAACATTATTTTGCACTTTTGTATATACAAAAGTGATTAATTTGTACGAAAATTAATCACTTTTAG
>JACQSP010000102.1 GCA_016205905.1 Candidatus Woesearchaeota archaeon | reverse complement strand
ATGTAAACCTAACCATAACTAATAATAATATTGACTGCTCAGAAAACAGAACAATAAGCAATGTTTATTCTGCTATGTATTTGATTTCAGAGCAGTGTATCAGCGGGAAAGTAGAGCGGATTGGAAAATTTATTGACGCCCTGCCAGGCTATGTCAAAAGATATTCCGCTAGTTTTCATAATGATATCGGTTATTTTGACAAGGAAATGTTTAGCCAAGAGACAAATGAGACAATAACTTTAGTTAGAATGACTTCTGTTCTAAATTATGGTGAGATAAACAGGCTAAAAGAAGAGTGGGGGAAACTAAAAAACAGGTTGTGGGGTGGAGAGAATCAATAAGCGAATTATAGGCACGGACATTAATAATCGTATGTTTAATTCCGTGCCTACATACGTGGACTTTAACAAAAGGGATACGAATATTAAAGTCCACCACTATAATAAGAAAGCAGCAGTCATAACCTGGTTTATAATAATCTGTTTAGTATTACTTACAGGAATTATTGTTTATACTTATATGACACAGGTAAGCATTAGGCCATTAAAGTTAAAAACAGACGAGCTTAAGATAGTAAAAGAATACACTGAAATTTGTTTAGGGAATGTTCTGGATAACTCGTTGTTTATTGCTGCGAAACAAGGTGGATATATCTTACCAGAGAAAACTATTGAAACACCTTTTGGCAATACTTCAATAGGTGTAGCCAAAAAAGAAACAAGCGAAATGCAGATATCAAAGTACATTACTAATAAATTACCCTCATGCCTGAACAATTACAGCTTTTTCCAAGAAAAAGGATTGGTTATTAAACAAGGTTCATTGGTTTCAAAAACAATAATTGGCGAGAATGATATTAACGCAATTGTAACCCTGCCTGTAAAAATAGTTGATAATTCCTCTAATGTTCAAGTAGAACAATTTACTAAAGAAAAAGAAATTAGATTAGGCAAACTTATTCAGTATGCTGAAGAAATTCTTGAATATGATGATGTTGGATTATCTTATTTAAGCGCGCTTGATATTAATACAACCATAATAAAACAAGATAATAATATTGTCTATGTCTTTGAAGATGAAAATTCACCGGTAAAAGACGCAAAGTATTTATTTATGTTCGCAAAAGAAGTAG
This sequence comes from Candidatus Woesearchaeota archaeon, assembly GCA_016205905.1. Taxonomy (GTDB): domain Archaea; phylum Nanobdellota; class Nanobdellia; order Woesearchaeales; family DSVV01; genus JACQSP01. Next base: position 5,681 of record JACQSP010000102.1, on the reverse strand, counting down.
AATAGTCAAAAGATAGTGGTTAAGAGAATAGTTGAGAAGAGAAAGAAAATAAGATAAACAAACTAAGAGTAAATTAAAAAGATAATGAAAAAAAGAGGCAGTTTAGTTATAATATCTGTAATAGTATTAATACTTCTCGCTAGTTTTGCCGTTGGAGAATGCATTGCTCCACCAAGTAATCTTGCATCAAATAATTTTGTTATAGATAAAAATACAGAGCTATGCACAGCAGATTACAATATTAATGAAGGAATAATTATTGGCAATGATGATGTTCTGCTAAACTGCAACAATGCAAAAATAATTGGTGAGTTTAGCGGTATAGGAATTAAAATAGAGGAAAAGAATAATATAACAATAATTAACTGCGATATTAAAGATTTTTCAACAGGCATTTATGTAGAGGATTCAACAAAAATAAGCATTGCTAATAATATCTTAAATAATAACAGGATAGGAATTATTCTTGAGAATTCCCCAGATACTGCAATGAATAATAATATTGATACGAGTTATTTAAAAGCAACAGAAATTATTGAAGCAAATGACGAAAAAAATAAAGAAAGCAGTAATGAGCCTGATTCTCAAAATGCTGGAACTAACCTCACAGAAACAAATGATGAAAAAGAAACAGAAAATGAAAATATAGAAGAAACAACTGAACAAAGCAAAGAAAAAATAAATGAAGAAAACTTAAAAGAAATAAATAAAGAAACAACAGAAACCTCCTATTTGAAAGAAACTGTAGTAAACAATCCGCCTGACACATTTCTTCCAGTAAGAACTTCTGACAAAACAAAAGCGCTGCAGTCAGTAGAAATCTCAAAAACAAGAACTTTAGCAATAGACAAAACCGGAAAAGAAAAAACAACATATGAAACAACAATAAAAGCATTAAAAGACATCAAAGGATTAGTTCTTTACGAATATTTCCCAAAATCAGTTGCAGAAAATATCAGAGAAATTAATTTTGAGAGTGAGGGTGGTTTTGGTGATGCTGATTTTGAAGATAAACACTCACAATTTATACTTATTGAAGAAGATCCTTTGGTAAAAAAAGAATTAGGTGATTTAAAGAAAGATGAAGTTGTTACAATAACATATAACCTTGACAGGGCAATATCTGGCGACACAAACCCCAGCAGTGTTGTAACAATAGAGAACTCATCAAGATTAATAACAACATTAGCCAATATTTCATATATATTAGCATTATATCTTGTCTTGGTGCTTGTTAAAAGGTATAAAGCAGACAAGATGTTAAAAGAATTCAAGAAAACCACAAAGAAACTGCTTGGTGTACCTTTCCCTATTGCTTATATTATGCTTTCAATTATTCCAAGCGTAAATTACAGATTTCTGGCAAGCGAAACAATTGCTATTTTGTTTTATATTGTTGTAATACTTATTTTGTTAGGAACAATAATCTATTTGGTGAAAAAGAAGGTGTGAGTTTACAAACCCCTAAAGTTAGTTTGACAGATCTTATACAAAACTCAAAGTCCACCGCAATAATGTTCGATTATTTTGCGCTTTTAGTATATTTATAGTTTCATATCTTCTCAATAGTCTTGCAATTAGGATAACCAGAACATCCCCAGAATTGACTATACAATGATTTTCTCAGCATCATTGCTTTTCCACATTTTGGACATTTCTTCTCTGTGTTCTCATGCTTTTTTATTTCTTGTTTTCAATATTAGTTTCCTGTAGGAAACTAAAATTGTATTTATTAGTTTCCTGTGGGAAACGAAAACTATATATATTAGTTCCCCCTAAGAAACTGATAAAATGGAAATATCTGCATTATTAAAAACAATTAATCCATGGTGGAAAGAAAAAACAATAAGCAAAGAATTAACAAAATCTTACAGAAGAAAGGTATTTAATGAAATAACCTCTTTATTAAGTTATAGGCAGATTTTATTATTATCTGGTTTAAGAAGGGTTGGCAAAAGCACGTTAATATTTCAAGTAATAAATGAGCTGCTTAAAAATAAAAACCCTGAACATATAATTTATTTTTCTTTTGATTTGGATGTTGAAAGTATAACTTCCATCCTTAATGGCTATAAACAGGTAACAAACATTGAATGGGAAAAAGAGAAGATTTTTGTATTTTTGGATGAGATTCAGAAGCATAAAGAATGGCAGAATGAGTTGAAACTGATTTATGACAGTTTTCCAAACATTAAATTTATTATTTCAGGCTCAAGTTCAGCTATTTTAGAAAAAGAAGCGATGTCATCTTTAGTAGGCAGGTATTTCTTGATAAATGTGCTGCCTTTAAGTTTTATAGAGTTTATTGAATTAAAAAACCTGAAGTTTGATTTAAATAAAAAAGAATTGTGGAAAGAGGATATAAAAAAAGAATTTAGTGAATATCTTAGGAAATCATTCCCTGAACTTGTTGAATGGAATGAAGATATTCTAATAAAAAAATATATTAAAGAGAGTGTTATTGATAAAGTTATTAAAAGTGATCTGCCAGAAAGGTTTAAGGACATATCCGAAGATTTATTAGTTAAACTTATCGAAATTTTTTATTCTGAACCTGGTATGTATATTAATTATGACAATCTTTCATCAGATTTGAAAATTAGTAAAAAGACACTTGTTAAGCATGTATTCTACTTGGAATTTGCTTATCTCATAATAAAAATAAAAAATTTTAGGGGTAAACAATTAACATCGTCAAGAAAATTGCAGAGAATCTATCCATACCACTGGAACTTAATGTATCCTTTTGGTTGGAATAACCTTTATGAATGTTTTGCAGCAAATATTTTAAATGCAAAAAATTATTGGCGTGAAAATAAAAGAGAAGTGGATTTTATCCTTTTTGGAAAAAACCTAATCCCTATTGAAGTAAAAAGCGCTAACATAAAAAAAGAAGATTTAATAAATTTAATCTATTTTTGTAAAGTAAACAAGTTAAAACAGGCATTTATTATTTGTGAAAATGAGGATAAGATTGAAAAAATTGAAGACATTACTGTCACTTATATACCTCTCTGGAGATTGGCATTAGAGCCAGAAATATTGCAGATTAAATGAAAAATTTCATATTATGGCAGATTTAATCTGAAAGATTGTAAATTTAGACGAGAAGATTTTAATTAAATTTACAATAATTCTATCCTTGTGAAATTACATAAAAATATATACCTATTCATATAAGAATTTAGAGATTGCATCTCGGCTTAATAAGTTACATCAAATTATGTAGACTATATCTTCTCAATAGTCTTGCAGTTAGGATAACCAGAACATCCGTAGAATTGGCCATACACAGATTTTCTTAATATCATTGCTTTGCCGCATTTAGGGCATTTCTTATCTGCTTTTTCCAGCTGCTTTAATTCTGTTTCTGTTTTGCCAGTTTTTGACTTACAGTTTAAGTTAATGCATACCTCCTGCGCTTTTCTGCCTTGAATTATTTTTATCATAGGATGATTGCATAACTCGCAGATTTTTTCAGAAGTTTTTACTTTTCCAGTTGATGGCAGGTTAAACGTTGTTTTGCATTCAGGATATTTGTCACAGGCAATAAACCTGCCATACCTGCCTCTTTTTATCATTAATTTTCCAGCATGGCATATTGGGCATTCTCCGACAGTATTCTCAGCTTCTTCTGCATCTTTGAATGCTCCAAACAACCCTTGGCCAATCTCTTTTTCATTTTTTTTGAATTTGTCTAATATCTTTGTAAGAACATGCTTTGCCTCTTCCAAAACATCTGTATTTTTCTTTTTGTTTTCCCTTATTAATTCCATCTCATCTTCAAAATGTTTTGTTAATTGCTCGTCAATAATGCTTTCGCAGTATTTTTCCAGTGTTTCAATAGTATGAATGCCTAATTTTGTTGCTTCCATTGGCTGCCCGGTTATATATCCTCTATGAAATAATGTATCAACTACAGCAGCCCTTGTGCTTTTTGTACCCAAATTTCTTTTTTCAAGATCTTTGATTATTGAAGCTGCAGTATATCGTTTCGGCGGCTGAGTTTCTTTCTCCATCATATCTATATTTTTCACATCAACAATTTCTTTCTGTTCAACATGTGGCAATTCCTGCTCTTCTAATGTCACATAAGGCGCATAGAAGTCGTGCCATCCTTTTTTAATAGTTCTTACTCCTTTTGAAATAAATATCTCTGCTTTAATATCTAATTTTATGGTAACAGATTCTCTCACAGCAGGCTCTGCAAATGTTGCCAAAAATCTTTTTACAATAAGATCAAACACCTTTAATTGTCTTCCATCAAGCTCAACAAAATTGCCTGTTGGAAATATAGCAGGATGTGCAGGGTCTGTTTTTTTGCCGTTGTATGGCTTAAGTAGTTTTGATAATAATTGGTCTGTAAATTTTTTATAATTACTATTGCCAGAAAGTTTGTTTAATATCTTTTTATATCCTATCTCAGGCGGCAATTGTTGTGAAGAAGTTCTCGGATAAGAAATGACTCCTGCCAAATATAATTCTTGGGCAATATTCAAAGTCTCGCTTGGCTGGATTTTAAAGCACCTGTAAGATTCTATTTGAAGTGTTGTTAAATCAAAAGGCACAGGCGGCATTTGATTAAATTCTGCCTTTTCTATGGACTCAATCTTTGCTTTTTTTTCTCCTTTAATATTCTGCATTATTTTTTCTGCTTTTTCTTTTTCCCAAAACTTGTCTTCTTTATGCCATGCCTCTACATTTGCCTTATTCTTGCTCCAAATTCCCATTATCTGCCAGAAGGGCTCTGGTTTAAATGCCAAAATTTCTTTTTCTCTGTCGACTATAATTTTCAGGGCTGGCCCTTGAACACGCCCAGAGCTTAAAATCTTAAAGCTTCCTGCTTTTTTTATTGACAATGATAATGCCCTGCTGAGATTAATGCCGTAATACCAGTCTAACTCATGCCTTGTAAGCCCTGCATTAACCTGTCCCCAGTTTAGTGTAGGAGATGCATGCTCATAACTTTCTCTTAATTCATCTGTTGTTAATGTAGAAAACTTCATTCTTTTTGCGTCAGGTTTTTTGCAGATATGTTTTACAACATTAAATCCGATAACTTCACCTTCAATATCATAATCTGTGGCCACGCATAATGAAGACGCATCCTTTGCCAGTTTTTTTAGTGCAGTTACATACTTTGAAGAATAGCTGGCTTCCTTGTTGACTGCAGAGCTTTGCACCCACTCGACGTCAAATATAGGATAAGTCCATCCTTTTTTATTTTTCTCTGCAAGTGTGTAAAGATGGCCTACAGCACACCCAACTACAATATCTTTGCTGCCGTGAGTAACTTTGTAGAATGGAACACCTGCAATATTTTCTTTGATTGGCTTTCCGTCAGCGAGAGCAAAAGCTATCTTATTTGCAGCGTTTGGCTTTTCACAAATAATTAGTTCGTAGGTCATTTTATACAATTCCTCATTAAATTATCATTAAAAAATAGGGTAGTTATATAAAAAGTTTTGGAAAGAAGGGGGTGAATAGTGCTAAATTCATTTTTATAGCCAATTAATGTTTTTTACTGCTCACAACCAGTTTGTGGGACGCAGTCCACCGTCTCATGAAAAATAAAAATAGGTGCTGGGTGCTAGTGGCTAGGTGCTATAATGTCGGACATAAATAGTTATACATTTGTTATGTCCGACAAATATAATAAGTGACACGATTTGTATAAATAT
>JACQSP010000083.1 GCA_016205905.1 Candidatus Woesearchaeota archaeon | reverse complement strand
TTATTGAACAGTATACTATAGTAAGTGACGTAAATTTTTATACAAATCGTGTCACTTACTATATTTGTCGGACATAACACTTTGTATAAATATTTATGTCCGACATTATAATAAGCCAGAGTCTATAAAGCATGTCAAGGATGAAATACGTGATTATTCCACAATAGTTTTTGACAATTCTCAGCTTCGTAACTGGAGAAAGGAAGAATTAAAACTTATAAAAGAATCAGCAATACGATATGCAAAGAATAAATTAGTTCCTTACACCGACATAAAAGTAACTGATTCAATAATTGAAGAATTTGTTACAGACACAATGCAGGATTTGATGCTTTTCTCTTAAAACATAATTTATTAAATTTTCAATAAATATTTATGTCCGACATTATACTAATCTATGGTTAAGAAGATAAAACAATAAATACTACCTCCTTTTTCATGAGTGTATGTTTTCAAAAATAAAAGGGTTAATGGAATCAGAGGAAAAGATAGCTGAAATACACGGGCAGATAACTACGCATTGTAATACTTTAAAGCAGCAGACTGAAATAATTCAAGGACTGCATAATGAGATTATTAACCTTAAGACAAATTTCACTAATTTTCATTCTGAAAATAACACTCACCTTAGCCAATTCCAGCATGAGCTTGGAGAGATAAAGAATACAAGAAATAATATTTCTGAAGAATTAAATGAGTTAAAACTGTTAAAAACACATATTAAACAAAGATTGGTGGAAGAGCTCACAAACGAATTCAAAACCGAGCTAAAATCAGAAGTTGAAAGAATAAAAACAGACGTGAAAAGCTATAATGACTTAAAACAAACATTGCAGGGTGTAGTAATAACCATTGCAAATTTAAAAGGCGAGATTGAGAAATTCAATAATATTGCAAAAGATGTAAAAGAAAAAGATTTTCTATTGGAACGGCATGCAAAACAGCTTCAAAACTTTGCTGATGAGAAGGTTGAACTGCTGCAAAAAATAAATACACTCGAAAGGCTGATTGGAAGAGAAAGAAGAACAAGATAAACAGTTATTTCTTTTTAGGTATAAGTTTATTTAAAGTTCTATTTACCGCTCTCAACTCGTATTAGGGACGCAGTCCACAGTCTCATGAAACTGTTTGAAAGCTTGAAAGTCTGAACGCTCGAAAGTTATCTGCGTAAAGCGCACTTTCAAGCTTTCTAACTTTCAAACCATCTTACCATTTCTTCATGAACGTGTCCAATCAGGTAGGAAATAAAAAAATAAATATATAGTAAGACGTGTGGCTTCGCCAAGGAACTGAACTGGACAAAAAAGAAATAGCTGCCGACAAAACCATTCTAAAAACTGTTTTCACTACTATCACAAGCTTACATGTGATTTCTAAACTATAGTTTGCAGGTTAACATTCTTTATATACTGAAAGATATTTTAAAGTTTAGAAGTTTTGATATTAATAAAGGGGTGCTTAGTCTTAGTGATGAATTGAGATGTTATTAATGATGATGAACTAAGGATTATTAATGAGGATTATGTGCCTACTGGTTTAACATGTGTCAATATTTAAGATTTATATTTAAAATTTATTGATAAGATTGATAAATAATGAGGCATTTGAACAACACAGTGAAAAAAGATGGAGAAAATTTCGGTCAAGATTTTAAAGGTTGATAAAGAACTGCCAACGCCTGCATACAAACATCACGGCGATGCTGGTATGGATATTTATTCAGCTGAAAATGCTGTGCTAGGTCCAGGTGAGATAAAAAAAGTCAAAACAGGTGTAAGGTTTGCCATTCCTTATGGGTATGAAATTCAATTACGGCCAAGAAGCGGCCTTGCAGCAAACCACGGCATTTCAATCATAAACACACCTTGCACAATCGATGCAGGCTACAGAGGAGATATTGACATTCCAATCATAAATCACGGGAAAGAGGCGTATGAAATCAAAAGAGGCGAAAGAATTGCACAGGCTGTTTTCAAGAAAGTGGAAATAGCTGAGCTTATTGAAGTGGATGAGTTGGATGAGACTGCGCGCGGAGAAAGTGGTTTTGGAAGTACAGGAAAATTTTAGAAAAGATTAGGACAAAAAGAGCGAATCAGAAAAATAAATTCACTCTTTTTCAAAAAAATAAAGAGTCATACTAAAAAGGAGGAGAGAGAAGGGCGGTTATGGCGCAAACCATAATTGCTCTTCTTCATGCTCAAAATCAAGTTTTAAGGATTAAAATGTTTAAGTTTTTTGTAAATTTTTATTAAGTTTATTGCATTAAAAAAGAGGTGGGATGATGATTAAGTATGAAACAGTTAAAAAAAACACTAAATTAGATGGTTTTTTCAAGAGTGAACCTGAAAAAAAAGAGGAAAGTAAAACAAAGGATGATTTAATCTTGAAATAGAGCATGAAACAAAGGGAAAATTATAATAAAGTTATAAGACAGCAATTTCGTATAAATAATGATTATAAAAACCAAAGAGGACTGAAGTGATATGCAGGCATACATTGCAGCGATTGAGCCTGTTAACGTGGAATGGACAAAGAATATCTGCCTGAAAATTTTCTTTGCTGGCTGTAATTTCAAATGCCCATTCTGCAACACGCCGCATTTGTTGGAAACTAAAGAAGAGGTTCTTAAAGATCTTAAAGACGTGAAAAAAGAGATTGAATTAAACGGCAATTTTACAGAAGCTGTTATTTTCACCGGCGGCGAGCCCTGCCTGCAAAGGCCTCAGCTTGTTGAGCTTGCAAAATTCTGCAGGGAAAAAAAGATTAAAGTCGGCATAGAGACAAACGGCTCAAAACCAGAAGTTCTGCGCGGATTGTTGAAAGAAGCGCTTGTTGATTTCGTTGCGATTGACATAAAAGCGCCGTTTGACGAAGCGCTGTTTGAAAAGATTACAACCTCAAAAACATTTTTTATTTCAACAAACCAGATTATTCAGGATATAAAAGAAAGCTTAGAAATACTTCATGAGTACAAAGACAAGGTTGATATTGAAGCAAGGACAATTATTGTGCCAAGCCTTTTATTCAGGAAAGAAGATGTTATGAAAGTCGCAGAGATTGTAAATGATATTGATGCAAGATGGGTTATTCAGAGGTTTAACAATATGCCTGAGCTGGTTAAAAAAAATTTTGAGCACATACATCCTCCTTCAACAACATTCTTGGAAGATTTAAAGGAAGCATGTGGAAAGAAATATCCTAACTTAAGGATAGAGATAAAATAAAGCAATATTAAATTAAGGATTGAGATAAAGTAAAGCGATTTAAGACGAGGAATAAGATAAAAGAAGTAGTAATTTAAGATTAACATAATAAACATCAAATGGTTAAGTGTTGAGACAAAATATAAAAAAGCTAACCATTAAATTTATCATATAATACATTATTAAATGAGGCGGATTACAAATGAGTGAATTATCTTTTCAAGAGCAGATACTGCAAGGAATTCCAGAGATATTGCCGCCACAAAAACCTTATAATAATGATATTAATCACGCACCTAAAAGAAAAGATATTCTAACACCAAGAGAGAAAGAGCTTGCTATAAGAAATGCATTAAGATATTTTCATCCTAAACATCATTCTGTTCTTGCTCCTGAGTTTGTCCAAGAGTTAGAGGAACGCGGCAGAATATATATGTACAGATTCAAGCCAGACTATCCTATTTTTGCTCGTCATATAAACAAATATCCTCATAAGTCAGTACAAGCAGCAGCAATAATGCATATGTACTTCAATAATTTAGACCCTAAAGTTGCACAGCATCCCGACGAGCTAATTACATATGGCGGGAATGGTGCAGCATTTCAGAATTGGGCTCAATTTCTTCTTACTATGCAGTATCTTGCTACCATGAATGATGAACAAACACTAATAGTAAATTCAGGACACCCACAAGGATTATTTCCTTCTCATAAAGATGCACCAAGGGTTGTTATCTCAAATGGAATGGTCATACCTAATCATTCAAGTCTTGATGATTATGAACGATTTAATGCATTGGGTGTTTCACAATATGGACAAATGACAGCAGGCTCAGCCATGTACATTGGACCACAAGGAATTGTTCATGGTACAACAATAACATTATTGAATGCAGCCAGAAGACTTAAAAAATATGCTAAAGGATTAGAAGAGGGATTAAATAGTGAATTAGAAGGATCAGCTAGTGGAATGGAAGGATCATCAGGTGGATTAGATGGATTAGTATTTGTTTCTTCTGGACTTGGTGGTATGTCTGGTGCCCAAGCTAAAGCTGCTGTGATTGCTGGAGCAGTAGGAGTTATTGCAGAAATAAATCCAAAAGCAATTGTAAAAAGACATTCTCAAGGTTGGCTAAATGAAATATATACTGATTTAGAGACGTTACTAAGCAGAATAGAACAAGCTCGGTCAAATAAAGAAGCTGTTTCACTTGGATATCAAGGCAATATTGTTGACTTATGGGAGTTTTTTGCAAAAAAAGAAGTTAAGGTTGATTTGGGCTCAGACCAGACCTCATTGCATAATCCTTATTCAGGTGGATATTATCCTGCAGGCTTATCATTTGAAGATGCTAATATTATGATAGCAAAAGATCCTGAAAATTTCAAAAGATTAGTGCATGAATCATTGAAAAGGCAAGTTAACGCAATTAATAAGATGGTAAATAAAGATAATAATACGATAAATAAACAGGGAGAGCAAGGTATGTATTTTTGGGATTATGGAAACGCATTCTTGCTGCAAGCCAGCATAGCTGGAGCAGATATCATGACAAGAGATGGAACCTCATTTAGATATCCTTCTTATGTAGAAGATATTATGGGTCCTATCTACTTTGATTATGGTTTTGGACCATTTAGATGGGTATGTACTTCAGCTGACCCTAAAGATCTTGCAATAACTGATAAATTAGCAATAAATATATTAGAGGATATGGCTCATGAAGCACCATTTGAAATTAAGCAGCAGATTCAAGACAATCTTAGATGGATAAAGGAAGCACAAACTAATAATCTTGTTGTTGGGTCTCAGGCAAGGATACTTTATTCTAATTGTGAAGGCAGAACAAGAATCGCAAAAGCATTTAATGATGCAATAAGAACTGGCCAACTTTCTGCGCCTGTTGTAGTTGGAAGAGATCATCACGACGTGTCTGGCACTGACTCACCATATAGAGAAACTGCTAATATTTATGATGGCTCAAAGTTCACTGCAGATATGGCAATTCAGAATGTTATCGGAGATGCGTTTAGAGGCGCTACGTGGGTATCAATTCATAATGGCGGCGGTGTTGGGTGGGGAGAAGTAATTAATGGCGGCTTTGGGATGGTTCTTGACGGCACTCCTGATGCTGATAGAAGACTGGAAGCCATGATTCATTTTGACGTCAACAACGGACTGGCACGAAGAAGCTGGGCTGGGAACAGCGGCGCGCAATATTCTATTCAACAAGCAATGGAAACCGAGCCAAAACTAATAGTTACGATTCCGTATCATGCTGATGAAGAGTTAATTAGAACAGCTTTGAAAGGCAACCACTAAGTTTAATAGTTTCAGTTTCATTAATTTTTATTAAATTATATTCACTCCTATTAGAGTTACTCACCCAAAAGCTTCACACCATAAATAATCAATATTCCTAACAAAAATATTCCGAAATGCACAAGATATTTCTTGAATTCTATTTCTTTTCTGATTTCTGGTATCAAGTCAGATGCAGCAATATAAATAAAACCACCTGCTGCAAAAGGAATCAGAAAAGTTATTTGAAAAATAGTATATTCATATAAAAAATATCCGATAACACCGCCTAAAATAGATGTAAGCGCAGTAAGAAAATTCATCAGCAATGCTTTTGATTTTGTAAAACCACCATGAATCAAAACACCAAAGTCACCTATCTCCTGTGGAATTTCGTGAAGCATAATTGCCAAAGAAGTTGTTATTCCCAGAGATGTACTCACCACGAAGCTTGCCGCGATTATTAAGCCGTCAATAAAATTATGTACACAATCACCAAAGAGATTCATATATGCAAAGGTATGCACCTCACACTTGCCATCGTGGCAGTGCCTCCAGTGCAAAACCTTTTCTATAAGGAAGAACAAGGAAAAGCCGACAAGAAGATAGACAAAGGTTAATGTAATTCCATTATTAAACTTTTCTGCATGCTCAACGGCTTCAGGTATTAAATCTAAGAATGCTCCGCCAATCAATGCACCGGCTGACAACGAAACAAGAAAAATCGTTATCTTGTTTAGGCTCTTTTCTTTTAATAGGAGAGTAAATAAACCAATTAATGAAAATGCACTGATAACAAATGTGCTTAACAATATCCATAGTAGCGTTGCCATTTTATACAAATAAGAGAATTCTATTTATAAATATTCACCTTAAAACATTTGTATTTGTTTAGCATCTTCAAAATTCCGTATGAAGTTTCGTAGAGGTGACATCCCCGTATGGGGCAAGTCCCCCTGTCACCTTCGCAATTAGGCTAAAAATAAATTTTGACCTTATGATGCTAAACAAATACTTACATTTTAGTTCAGATGCGTAACAAGTCATTTATCTTTTTGATGTTTGGTTTCCTTTGCGATAGGCATAAGCAAGCAAAGCTGCAGCAGTGCCATACAATAAAGTTACTGTTACTATTCCTGCAAATACAGAGCCATTAAAAAATTTATCTGCCACAAAGATTCCAGGCATAGACAGAAATATCGTTGGGAGTAAAACAGGAAGCTGAGACGGCGCGCTTTCTCTGCTTAATATTAAAAAAGCAATGCCGCTGATTATCAAACCAAACACTGAGCCATAAACAGCTTCTGTTATCCAGACTGGAAGTTTAGAGAATGTTTTCTTAAGCATGATTATTTACTTAAAGATTTGCTATTTATACTTTTCTATTTTTCTAAAAGTCTATAACTACTAGTCTATAACTACTGCAGCAGCGCAGGGTTCACCAACAAAATTATGCCTAACAAAATCATAATAAACCCGCCAATAAACTTAAGTATCTGCATCTGTGATTTTGATATCTGTGTCTCTTTGAAAGTGTAAGATAAAAGAATAATAACTATACTCAACGGCAAAACATACATTAAATTATACAGCAACAAATACAGAAAATAACCAAATCCTGCTGTACCAACCTTACTTGCTAATATTCCTGTGTAAATAATAGGAAATCCTGCTGTGCATGGTATTTCTATAATTGAAGAGAAAATTGCAAGAAGCACAGTCGATAAGATGATAGCAGGGATTGAGCCTTTAACAATAATCTCTTTCATCTTTTCCATATATTTGAAAAGATAAACTTTATGTGATTCCTGTATCATCAATGTGACTCCTTTCTTGAAGAAGAATAATTCTTTGCAATTAATTAAGCCTGCTATTATTGCAACAGCTGCTATAATTATCCTAAATGGTGTTGTAAAGCCAATTAATTTGAATATATTTAACCATGCAAGCATGAACATGAAATAGATTATAAATACTACAAAGACAAAAGAAAATCCTACTGCCAGAATTCTCTGCCTTGAATTAGACACTGAAATCATTAAGCCAAGCAGAAGAGTCAAAATAAAAATAGTGCAGGGATTAAAGCCATCAAGCAAGCCAATAATTATTGTAAATATCGGCAAAGGTGTCTTCAACCCTAAATCATTAAGAAAAGTTGGAGAAATACTATTTGCTAAAAAAAAGAATCCAGTCAGGATTAAAAGCGAAACAATAATTATTAACCATTTTTTATGAGCTTCTTCCATAAATTCACCATGATAAACTTGAATTTTTAAGCTAATGTTAAACGAAATATACTAAAAGCACAAAATAATCGAACATTATTTTGTGCTTTTGTATATACAAAAGCAATTAATTTGTTCGAAAATTAATTGCTTTTAGTATAAGTGAAACAC
>JACQSP010000080.1 GCA_016205905.1 Candidatus Woesearchaeota archaeon | reverse complement strand
TTTAGACTTAGAAAAAGCTTCATCTGTGACCTGAAGGTCACAGCATTCCGCCTTTTCTACGTAAGATTATTTATCGTTTACTATATTAAAAAATCAAGAAAAAAATAAAGAAAGGGGTTTTTCAATTATATTAAACTGAAAATTACCCAATAAATTTTTCGGTCAAAATATTATTTATTTTCTGACCTTAACAGCTTTTGGTCCTCTTTCGCCTTCTTCTACTTCGAATTCAACAGCGTCGTTCTCTTGAAGGTTTAATCCTTCTTCCATTCCTGATTTATGGACAAAGTATTCTTTGCCGTCTTCTCCTGCGATGAAACCAAATCTCTTCATCACGTTAAAAAATTTTACTGTTCCTTTCATTGTTTTTACCCCCGTTAGTATTACTTATTTTACTCGATTTCATTCTATTTTATTTTATCTTCTCTGAGCATGAAAAGGACTCCTTCTCCGCTGCCCATTCCATTGATTAGTATATCTGTGATGAGATTGCTGTCCTCTCCAACTATTATTGCTTCTACGTTGGTCATAACTATTATCGACGCTGACAGTGATAACCGTCTCCAGAATTGGCATTTCTGCTTTCTGAATCCTGAATGCATTATATTCTCTCAGTATCCTTGAAAAATTGTCATGATCCATGTCGCACAGCAGGTTAATTACTTTCCCTGTTTCTCCTGCTCTGGCTGTTCTTCCAATTCTGTGCACATAATCCTTTGCATCTTTTGGAAGGTCATAATTATAGACGTGAGAAACATTGTCAATGTGCAGGCCTCTTGAGGCAACATCTGTGCATACCAAAACATTTGCTTTTGCATTATTGAACATTCTCATGGTATCTGTTCTTTTATTCTGTGATAAACCGCCATGAATAGCAGTTGCATTGATTTTATTTACCCTTAGATTTTTGACAACAATATCAGTAGCTCTTCGTGTATTGCAAAAAACCATGACTAACTTTGATTCCTCATGCTGCAAAAGGTGTATAAGCAATGATAATTTAAGATTTCTCCGTACATCATAGTATATCTGCTCCATTTTGCTTGGGTCAACTAATTTTACTGCTGAAACTCTGATAGGATTAATCATATATTTATTTGCCAATTCTTTTATAGATGGTGAAATTGTAGCAGAAAAACATAATGTCTGGCGGTTTGTAGGGCATACACGGATTATTTTTTTTACATCTTCTATAAAACCCATGTCAAACATAGTGTCAACTTCATCCAAAACCAAGACTTTGATTTTTGAAGTGTTGATTGTTCTTCTCCTGATATGATCCAATAATCTGCCTGGTGTTGCAACAACAACTTCTGACTTGCTCAAGTTGTAAATTTGATTATTTATTGAAACACCGCCATATACTGAAATTACCTTTAAATTCTTAAAACGTGAAAGCTGTGTCAGGGACATTCTTACTTGCTCTGCAAGCTCTCTTGTTGGTGTAAGAATTAATGCCTGCAGCCCTTGCCCAGAGATTACATGTTCTACAACACTGCATCCAAATGCAAGTGTTTTTCCAGACCCTGTAGCTGATTCACCGATAACATCTTTTCCCGCCATGATATGCGGTATAGACAATTGTTGTATCTGTGTTGGATTATCAAATCCTAATTGGTTAATCGCTGTTATCAGCGGATTACTTAAATGGTATTCTTCAAATAAATTCATATTTTTGCCTCATTATTATGTCAACCTAAACCTATAATTTATTATTATACGTTATTATAGATTATTTATAACAAACATAGTAATTAATATTTGTATAAACAAAGGTAGATTACTATCTTAAGCTATTAAGCACTCTTGCAGAAAAAGCGAAATGTTCAGAAACTGAGCAAGTGCTCTCTCATTTAATGTGTTGTTAATGCTTGATTATTGTTTGATTGGCTAACTTATATATAAATGTTTCTATTATGTAACCACTTAGTAGGTATAAAGTGGTTGTGAAGCAAAGGAAATGTTGCAACTACTAAGCCCGCCAGTCAGCTTTGGCGAAAACCAATAAGAACTGTTAGTCGTTTGTCGTAAGTCGTAAGCCGTGGGCTGTGAGTGGTAGATCATACCTCGACTATTGTATAGCATAAGGTGTTAGTTTAACGACATACGACTAACGACTTACGACCTACGAAGGCTGACAAATTGGAGGCAGACTTAGTAGTTGCGAAATGTTAATTCTGTAGAGTTAAAAGTTAATATCACACAACAAGATTACTTTCCTTGATTATGTTTAGTATCAGCCTTGTTTCTGTTCTTTCAACAAAATCATAGCTTTGAACAAGCTTGAGAAAATCATCCATTTGCCTTCTTGTCTTGAATTTTGCAATGATTGCAGCGTCAAAATGGCCTGTTGTGTCATAAATCGCGCAGATATTTGGGTGGGAGGCAATCTTTTTTTCAACCAAAAATAATTTACCCTTTGATATCCTGATATCGATAATCACCTGAACGTCATATCCTAATTTTTCAGAATTAAGGAGAGCTGAATATTTTTTTATTATGCCTTCTTTTTCAAGCTTCTCGATATGATGCATGACTGTTGCAGCGCTTATATTAACCTTCTTGGCAATCTGCCTGTAGGAAAACCTGCAATTATCAAGAAGTACGTTAAGTATTTTACGGTCCAGATGGCCAATATTATCAGTATCTTTCTTACTCCCTGCTTTTTTATTATTGATTTTGTCGTATACCATTTTACAAATTAGTTATTGAAGTGTGTTGATTAAAAATTGTTTAGTTTTACCTAATTATTAAACAGATTAATTAAACAAATATTTAAATTTTTCCAAAAAAATAAACAATTGTTTAGAAAAAGAGGATATAAGTATAAATATAACCAAAAGATTAGCATGACATTGGCTCTGTCCCGAATGTAGGTTAGCAGCATAAAGGTCAAATCCTTTTCATATCATTTGTGAGCTGACAAGGGGGACTTGCCCCCTACGGGGAACGTCAGCATTAACCTTACACTGCGAGGATTTGAAGCTGCTAACCCGAACGAAGTGAGATTTGGGACAGAGCCAATGACATTAATTGATTATTAATAATTTATTGAAGCAAATAGTTAATATAAGGTGAGGTGAAGTATATGGGAGAAAAAGAATTAACACCAGAAGAAGTTTTAGAAAAAGTTAAGGCAGACAATGTACAGTTTGTAAACCTGCAGTTTTCTGATATATTGGGAACAGTTAAAAGCTTAACAATACCAGTAAGGCATTTAGAAACTGCATTTAAGTATGGGATTTGGTTTGATGGCTCCAGCATTCAAGGTTTCATGAGAATATGTGAAAGTGACATGGTGCTTAAGCCAGATGCATCAACTTATGCAGTAATTCCGTGGCTTTCAACAGACGAGCAAAATACTGCTCGGCTTATCTGCGATGTTTACATGCCAGACGGCACCCCTTTTGAAGGCGACCCAAGATTCATACTGAAGAAAGTGTTGAAAGAAGCAGAAGCAGTGGGTTATGTTTACAATACTGGGCCTGAATTAGAATTTTTTATATTGAAAAATCTGTGGGAAAAAAATGGAAATGGAAACTGTGAAAATAATAATAAAATAAAGCCATTAAGCCATGATGTCGGCGGATATTTTGACCTAAATCTTGACAAGGCATATGAAATAAGAAGAGATATTGTTAATGCATTAGAAAAATTTGGCATTGAGGTTGAAGCGAGCCATCATGAGGTTGCAGAAGGACAGCATGAGATTGATTTCAAGTATGGCCCTGCCTTGAGAACAGCAGACAATGCATTAACATTCAAATTTACAGTAAAGGCAATTGCAGAAAAGCATGGCGTCTATGCAACATTTATGCCAAAGCCAATATTTGGAATAAATGGCTCAGGAATGCATGTTCATCAAAGCCTGTTTGATAAAAACGGAAAAAATGTATTCTATGACGAGAAAGATAAATATAAGCTGTCTAAGATTGCGTATGGTTTTATTGCAGGACAACTTGCGCATATAAAAGCAATTGCTGCTATAACTTCTCCGACAGTAAACAGTTACAAGCGTCTTGTTCCAGGATACGAAGCGCCCGTGTATATCTGCTGGGGCCAGATAAACAGATCTGCATTAATAAGAATACCCAGATATACAAAAGGAAAAGAAATTTCCACAAGGGCAGAATTAAGATGTCCTGATCCAAGCTGTAATCCGTACTTGGCTTTTGCAGTCATGCTAAAAGCTGGGTTAGAGGGAGTAAAGAAGAATATGCTGCCCTCTGTATCTGTCGAGGAGAATGTGTATCATTTTGATGATTCAAAGCTTAAAGAGTTAAATATTGATACATTGCCATATTCGCTCCAGAACGCGCTTAAAGAACTCAAAAATGATGAAGTTATAAAAGATGCTTTAGGCAAATACACATATGAAAAGTATGTGGAAGCAAAGATGGAAGAATGGGACGAGTTCAGAATACATGTGAGTGATTGGGAGATTGAAAAGTATTTGAAGGTGCTTTGAGGAGGGATTGAATTTTTCGTTCCTAGGCGCAGCCAAACGTTCACTATGATTAATAAGTAATCGTTAGCCGTAGGTCGTTTGTCGTCAGCTGTTTTTTACGTTTTTTTGTTTACGACTAACGACAAACGACTAACTACAAACAGTTTTTTTTCATGTGACGGTGGACTTCGTCCCTAGTTTGAGTTGGGAGCGAAAAAAAAGATATTAAGAAACAGGGAATTAGATAAACAAATATTTTAATTGTAATAACAAACAAAGCCCCTGATGAGAATCGAACTCACGACCTGTTGCTTGCTCGTTTGATATTTTTGATATTTAAATACGAGGCAAC
>JACQSP010000079.1 GCA_016205905.1 Candidatus Woesearchaeota archaeon | reverse complement strand
ATATATAGTAAGTGACGTAAATTTTTATACAAATCGTGTCACTTACTATAGCGGTGGACTTTAATATCTGTATTAATATTGTTAAAGTCCACGAATAGCGAACGAACTAAATAACTTATAAATTTAGTTTAGTTCGTTCAATGTAGTAAACACATAATATACTTTATCACTAAAATTTAGTGTGTTTACTACATATAGTCACGGAACTATTTATATACTACTAATGTTCGTGACTATATATTTGTCGGACATAACAAATGTATAAATATTTATGTCCGACATTATATTTAAACACAAATCAATTCTTCTTTTGTGAAAAGCGAATAATATCTTTTGGATAAACAATATTTACAGAGTCATCTTTGATTTCACTATTTTTACATACAATAGTTAATTTGCCAGAGAACCGCTCTAAACCCTTCTTAAATTGAATTATATCTTGTCGAGTTAGGTTTTTCCATTTAACTTCTCCAATAATCTCAGGTTTGTTTCGTTTAGTAATAATAAAATCAACTTCCTTATCTGGCGAAAGGTAATATTCTTTTCGGCCATCATAATATTCAGCAAATAAATCTGCAATAAAATTTTGTATTTCTAAATTAATTAATTTTTCAATAGTTGGCTTAAGTTCTTCAAATGAAACTGACCTGTTTCCTAAGTCATACCTACTATCTAAATAATAATAAATATTCATTATTGGAGAAGTCAATCTATAAAATCTCCCTTTTGTTTTATGAAGTTTAATGCTTTCTACTAACTCCATTTCTTCTAAATTTTTTAAATACTGAAAAATATGTGTCGGACTTGGGTCTGGTATTAATTTTCTAGAGTACAATATAGACGTTATTTCTTTAGTGTTCCAAATGCCAGAGCCAATTAAAGTTAAGATTGCTTCATATCTTTTAGTCAGTTCACGCTCTTCTTCTGTAAATATCTCCCCAACAAGTGAAGTTATGATATGCTTAGAATTGATAACAACATCGTAAACAAAATCAGATACTTTTTCTTTGTTATATAAAGGAACCAACCAAGGCTCTCTTAAAAAAGTTGCAATTTCTATAAGTTCTTTTGCTTCAACCTCTTTTAAACTTTTTATTACATCCATTGGACTTATAAAACCTAATTTAATTGGTGTAAAAAAACCCAACAATGATGATTGCGGCTCAAATACCTTTTTAACAACGCGAAGGCTTGAGCCAGAAAGAATAAGTTTTCCATGGGGATGAAGTAAAGATATCTCTTCCCAAATACTTTCATTAAACCTTTGAAATTCATCAACAACAACTGTTTTGTTTTCTGAAAGGGATGTTTTTAATCTTTGAATAAAAGTATCAAAAGGCAAGGATTCAGTATTAGAAATAACATTTAAATCCTTTTTGATAGTATAATAATTGTCAAATTTACATAATTCCCTTAATAAAAAGGTTTTACCCACTTTCCTTCGCCCATATAGCAAAAGCCAATAGTTTTTATTTAAGATTAAACTTGTTTCTTTCCTTTTGATTATATAACCCATGTTATATAACCAGAGTTATAATAAGTATATAAATGTTTCGTTCGGGGCAGAATAAACAGTTTATTTTCACTATAGAAAATAATTATTGACCATTACCAAGTAGTGAAGAATAGAAATATTTATAAATAAGAGGATATTTCGTTTTATGATGAGTTTATTAGATGTAATTAGAAGAAAGAATAGCGAGAAACCTACCTCTAAGTTAGGTAAAATTGCGAGAACATTAGGTGCAGTTTTAGCAATGTATGGAATAGTTGAGACAGCAGCAATAGTTTCTAATTTTGTAGCAAGAGCAGAACTGGAACTAAGCAGAGAAAAACGAGCAGAAAATTATATTGGCAGGCATAAGCTTTACAATAAAGTTTTTGAACCTGATGAAATATTAGGTTATAAACTGCGACCTAATTTAGATAATTGGGTGCATGTTACTGATAATTATAATACAATAATTATGGCTACTGATGAATTAGGATTGCGTAATTGGCTAGATGATAAGGGAAGTGCTAAACTTGTTTTTGTTGGTGGAACTGCTTCTTTTGGATATAGTGGTAAATCTATAACCTTCCCTTATCATATACAAGAGTCAGGGATTGATGTTTCTAACTTTAGTGTTCCAGGGTATTTACCATGGCAGATGAATGAGATGATGGTAAGATATCCTCAATTTTTTAAAGGAAAAACTATTCTTTATTGTCTTTCTCCAAAAAGCTTTGATGCAAAGAAACCAATAAACCCATCAGATTACTATTCGTTCAAAGGATGGACTAAATATGAAGAATCTGAACCTGTAGATAAAGATTTAGAAAGCGAAGAAAAACCGTTGTTAGAAAAGACAATTGCCTTTTGGGTTTATAAAACAATTACTGATCATTCAGAAGACAAAATAACGTCTGTCAATTCTACACCTAAGCGTTTGGTAAAAGAAGCAATAAGTATCTCTCCAAGCGAGTTGGAACAAATGTATTTAGAAGTTGAAGAAGCAATGGCAATTGCTCAGTCATATGGTTCTAGTCTTAAAGTTGTTCTTTTCCCTAGTAAAGCAAGTTGCATTCCTGAAGAATATGCGACAAAAACATCAGATGGAGAGGAACAAATACGTAAAGAGAGTGAAGTATATGATTCTGCAACAAAGTACTTTGAAAGTAAAGGTGTTGATGTGATAGATCTTACTAACCCACTACGTGAATATTATAAATATTTTGAAGAATATAGGGGCGTGGGAGTTTTTAATAGAGAAAAGGAGAGGATGATTGGGAGAGAGATAATAACATTCTTAGGAAAGAAATAATGGATGGTTGTACAATGCTCAAAAAGAAAAAAAGAAATATCTTGGAAAAAGTTTTGGCGTTGGGTGTAGGGTATGTTTTAGCAGAGTTGTTGGTAGCTGGATTGAACTTGATACCTATAACTGAAGTTCTGATTGATTATAAAGGAAAGAGAGGATTTTATGAGTATATGCATAAAATGTTTTATGTTTATAGTAAAGAAGATGAAACTCTTGGTTTTGTTAGCAAATCAAATATTGATGATTCAGTTACTGTTAATATAACATTTAAATATAATACTGATGATTATGGTTTTAGAAATAAACAGAATAATTATAAAAAAACAGAAATTGCTATAGTTGGTGATTCTTTTGCATATGCTTATGGAGTAGAGATGGAAAATTCTTGGGCAAGTAAGTTAGAGCAGTTGTTAAATGTAACCATTTCTAATTTTGGTGTAGTTGGCTATTCCCCTTGGCAATATAATGAAACTATGAAAAGATTTCCTGATTTTTTTAGAAATAAAACAGTTCTATACTGCCTGTATACAAATGATTTTGCAAAAATAATAACTAGCCCTTCAAAGGATTATTATAAAAGAACAGGCAGGGATTATTTTGAATCCAATTCCCCTAGTTTTTTTGATTTAGTTGCTGTAGAAACAGCAAATGACTCTTTTTTTGATAGAACAGTTACATCTGCTTTGTACCATGAAATTGTTGATGAGAAAAATGTTGTTGGGCTTTCTAATGGAAGTATACTTTATAAAGAAGAAAATGAAGTAAAAGAAGACTGGACATCAAGAGAGAATAGAGAGTATTTACATAGAAATCTCAGCGAAGCACATAAACTTGCAACAGAAAATGATTCTCAGATGGTTGTGGTTCTTTTCCCGAGTAGATTAGCCACTTTAAGCGGGGAATATATCAAGCATTTCCAAGAGAAAAAACCAATAAAGCATGAAAAAGAATTATTTAAAATGGCTAAAGAAGAGTCAACCAATTTAGGTTTAGAAGTTATAGATTTATCTAAACCACTCGAAGAAGGGTATACATCTGAAAATCCAACGTATAATTTAATTGATTTTCATCTTAGTTCTTATGGAAACCAAGTAGCTGCCAGAGAAATCGCTTGTTCACTTGAAAGGTGGGGTTATATTAAACCTATTAAAACAACTACTGAAAATTGTACGGAAAAACCAACCTTAACTTATGTAGTAACTTCAGGTATCATCCATTTAGATGAGATTGATTTCTAAATTTAAGAAAATGATTTGAAAAACAAAATGGCAAAAAACTTATCTAAACTAAGAGGGATAATATTTGGAAGCATGTTAGGTATTGTAAGTTATGTTTCTTTAGAAATGATATGTGCAGGATTACATTTAACTACTGCTCTTGATGTTCTACTTAATTACCAAGCTAAAAAAGAAGGTTTTGAATACAGGCATAAATTATTCTATGAATATCGTCAAGATGATAAAGAATTAACTTTTTCAAATACATCGAATTTAAATGCAAGGTTTGCTATTCCTACAATGAATTTGGATTTCATTTATGATACAGACGAATTAGGGTTTAGAAATAAGCAAGGTGATAAAGAAACATCTGAAATAGTAGCTGTAGGTGATTCATTTACATATGGTTTTGGTATAAACTATGAAGAATTATGGACAGAAAAATTGGAATCAAAGACAAAACAAAGAGTGGCCAATTTTGGAGTAACTGGTTATGCTCCATGGCAATATAATGCAGTTATGAAAAAATACCCCCTTTTCTTTAGGAACAGAACCATACTTTATGGGATATATATGAATGATTTTACAGGAGAAACTAAAGAAATCACGCAAAAAAGATATGAAGCTACAAAAGGATTTTTTTCAATATCTAACCCAGATTTTGAAGTAATTTATACAGCAGAACTTCCACAAGAGCCACCCTTTTTAGAAAGAACAATTACATATAAAATGTATGAACGATTAGCAAAGGGAAAAGTAGTTACTAAGCTTTCACAAGGTGGATTTTTAAAAAGAGGAGAAAATGATTTTAATTTTAGATCAGAATGGTTTTCTGATGATAATCTTAACAAAGTATTTAAAGATTTTTATGAAGCAAAGCAAATAGCTGATGGATATAATTCAACCATTGTCCCTGTATTCTTCACGAGTAGAACGAGTGTTTATAGAGAAGAATATATTGATGCATTTGGAGAGGATAGTTTAGTTAATTTGGAAGAAGAAGCGTTTAGAAAAACAGGACAATATTTTGATGGTCTTGGAGTAAAGTGTGTTGATTTAACTCAAAGATTAAGAGAAGAAAAGAAAAAAGGAATTGTTCTTTATAATCCAGTTGATGCACATCTTAATCCACATGGAAATGAAATAGCTGCTCAGGAAATTGCCCGAGCATTAACTGAATGGGGTTATACACAGTCAACTAAAACTGTTGAATATGTACAACCAACAAAGACTGAAGCAAGTGATTATGTACAACCAACAAAAACTACTAATGATGTTGATAAGAAAAAACCTAATAAAGATTCCCCATTAGGTACAGGAATAATCCATCTTGATGAAATCGATTTTTAAATTGAACTAAATTATAATATTAATGTGTTTTACCACCTTATATTATTTTCACACCAAAAACTATATAAATAATACTTATATAATATTCTTTTTTACTTAAATTATAACTAAAAATACTTAAATAGTATTCATATTTATCGTATTTTTAGCATTTAATACTTACATAATATTTAAAGAATGGCTAAAAAAGAGGAAAATAGAGAATATTCTAGTAATTTTGATAGTTTGGAGAATGAAAATATTCTGAAAAAACTTAGTAAAATTGACAAACTTATCAAAGATACAGAATCAATAACAGGCAAAGAGTTTTCTGAGCTCCTTTCTTCAATGAAAGAAAAGATGCAGTTGAAGAAGAATTTATTTCCTGCATCTATATTTACTATAAAACTTGGTGTCACAGAATGTCTTGTAAGATACATGAAGGACGAACTTGGCTTTAAGTATAAAGAAATTTCTAAAATTATCCACAGAAGCGAGGCAGTTGTAGGTATAATGTACAGGAATTCTCTGAAAAAGTATTCTGGCAAATTAATTAAAGAAAAGGCAAACTTAGATGCTCAACAAGACATTCATATTCCATTCTCAATTTTCTCACCAGAACTTACTGTTTTTGAATCTATAATAATCTACTTAAAAGAAACACAAGGATTAAGATTTAGTGAGATTGCAAAACTAACTTCTCGTAATCAAAGAACAATCTGGACAATTTATCACCGCGCAACATCAAGTAAGAAATCTAAGAAAAACGATTCTGTCAACAAGAAAAACAATTCTGCTCATAAAAATAATTCTGTTGCTCAGAATACCAAGTCAACATTTGAGAACTCTAACGAAAATAATCAAGAGGGTCAGAACACTAAACAAACTTCTGAAGAAAACTCCAAGAGAAATAACAATTCTGCTAAACAGAGCTCTGAAAAAAATTCACAATCAAAGAACAATAAACAAAACACTACCCAAAATGAAGAATAAAAATTATAAAAAAATCATGCAGGCAATGATTTTAGTAGTTTTGATTAGTGTTATCTCTGGCTATATTTATTTCACAGGAGAGGATTATAATACGAATAAAACCTTAACACCGACAGGATTTGCAATTTACGATAATAATCCACGTGTAGATGTTGTTGTACCTGACATGGATTTAAAGAACAAGTATGGCTACTTTACAGGACATGGTGAGATGACAGAAAGAGAAGATAATAAGTTTGATGTTGTGCTAAGTAGCTCTCCAGGGATTCCTGGATTAGTACATGCTGATCAAATGCCAGAGGCAATTATTGAAATTAATGGGTTGGATACAAATAATCAGAGCATTTCAATTAATTCAACTATTGACGTTTTAGAAGAAGGTGCTAAAGATTATGACGAGATAAAAACAGCAGTGTTTGCAATGGATAGTGTGCCAATAGAAAACGCAACAATCACATTGCCAAAAACAGCGTATACACAATACATCTTAAGATGTGAAGACTTTGACCAAGAAAACTTTGAATGTGTTAGTGAAGGATATGATATTAATGGATGGGAAATAACAGAGATTCCATTCATTGATAATGGCGACACAATAACGTTCACAGTAACACATTTCACTGGTTATGCTGGTGGTGGAACAAACGAAACAAACAGCGCTAACTTAACAATATGGGATAACACTGATTCAGGAATGTTCCACGGTGGCCAAGAAAAGTATGTGTTAGAGAATGTAGAATTCTTTGCAAACTATACTATGTTAAATGGCAGTGCAATATCTGGAGCAGGTGCAAGTTGTGTAATTAATTTCAGCGACGGAAATAATAGTGCCATGAATTTTGTTGATGCTTATCAACTATACGAGTATGACAGAACATTTAGCTCATCAGGAACATTTGGATTTAATATAAGCTGTGACGGCTCATTAATAGGATATGTTCCATTAAACGCAACTGACAATGTGACAATTAGCAGTTTAATAATGCCGCAAGGACAAGGCGGAGTTGCGCCGTCTGTTACAATACCTGTGTTTAATGAAAGCTCTGTAAATGCTACTTTGAATATAAACGCATCTGTAAATTACACCGATCCAGAAAGTGATACAGGCACATTATATTTCAACTGGTTTGTTAACAATGCTTGGGTTTATGAGGATATTGTAACTAGTGTTGCAACCAATGCCAATGTTTCAAGACAATTAAACACAGGAAATTATTCAGGAAATGCAACAATTACTATTGAAGTCACACCTTATGATGGTACAACAAATGGGACAAAGAGAAATAGTACAACCTATTTCCAGATTTGTTTGACACCATATGATAATCTAACTGTAAAAAATAATGTAACACTTTGTGCTGGAACATATAATATTCAAGATGTTGGGACTAATGGTGTAATCATTTCAGGAACAAATGATGCTAATATTAGTTGTGATGGGACAAGGTTGGTTGGAGCTTCCAGTGATTATGGTATTTATATTGGAACTTATGATTTCAATATTATAAAAGGATGTACTATTGAAAAATATAGTATTGGTAGTTATATGGAAAGAACAGGACATAATGAAACGTTCATAAACAACACTTTCTTGTCTAATCCTAAAGGTATTGCGCTTCAAGCTTCAGCAGGTGGAACTTCAAGTCACAACAACATAACAAATAATACATTCTTTAACAGTACTACATATAGTATAGCTTTGGGTACTGACTCAAATAATAACCTAGTTTGGGGCAACAGGTTCTTAGGAACAAGTAGTTCATATAGTGGTATTATTGATAGTGGAACTAATAACAATTTCTGTGTAAATGATTTGTACGGCAACTATTATGATGACTTAGTACAGTATGGGAGTAGTAGTATTAATGGTAGAGTTATAGAAGAAGATTGTGGTCCTGCACCAAACGCAACAATAATGTTATATGACAAATCTACACAATACAATTGGTCATGGGGTTCAACTGGTACTGCAACATTCAATAATTTAAGAGAAGCAGTTTATAACACAGAGAACAACAGAACAATAAAAGGTTTCCCTGAATCTGGAACGTTCTGGTATAATGACACTGATACTGTGAGAAGTAATATTACTTTAGATTGTAACGGCGTTGTGTTTGATAGCAAATATACTGATGAAGATGCTATAGCCTTCCAAGGAGAAGATTATTGGGTTGTTAAAAATTGTACATTTAGTAGATATAGTAAGAGTGGTACAGGTGGGAATGGTGGTATAAAACTGAATAGTGGTTCTGATAATAATACTTTAATGAATAATACTTTCTTATCAAATGCTCAAGGTATATTTTGGGGTTCTGGGACGATTTATAATACAAACATAACCAACAACACTTTCTTTAATAATACCCAAGAAGGAATAGATGCAGGTGGTGTTAGCACACAAATATGGGGGAATGTATTTTTAGGTGGTACCAATGGTGATGGTATTAATTCTGGGGGAACTAATACTAATTATTGTGTCAATGACCTCTACGGAAACTATTATGACAACAATGTAGGTTATGCTGAAGTTATTCAAGACGACTGCGGTCCCGCACCTAACGCAACCATTTGGTTATACGACAAATCTACACAATACAACTGGTCATGGAGTTCAACTGGTACTGCAACTTTCAACAATTT
>JACQSP010000078.1 GCA_016205905.1 Candidatus Woesearchaeota archaeon | reverse complement strand
TTTCTGAAGTTCGTTTGAACTCATTCTCTATTATCTGCTTAATAGGGTTAGGTTTTGTTTTATTTCCTGATAATGTGTTTCTTATTCCATCTCTTAGAAAGTTAGCAGCAAGATGGCTGCCTATCTCCCCTTTTTTGCCTGAAACACCGTCGCATACTAAAAACAGGCTTACATCTGACTCGGCAAAATAGTTAACACTGCAAAAATCTTCATTTGCTTCCTTTCTAAGATGTTTTTTTGTTTCGTGTGCTGAATCTAATACCATTTTCTTTTTGTTGTCTTAAACAAATTTTTTAATTTTCTCTCATATTCATTTCTGAACTACAAGTTAAGTCTTATACCCTGTAATTTGTGTTGTTAAACTCGTTTTAGGTATCTTTCCTTTTTTTCTAAATTGAATCTTGTTATTCAATTGAATAATAATCAAAGGCAGTAATCATACGTGTTGTTTCAAAATGTTCAAATCCCATTCTACTTTCTTGTTTATTATAGCAATCTATTTGGTTCTTAAGTAACACCCCAATCTCCACTCTCATAACTATATTAGCCAGAGAAAATAACAAATTATCATTGCTTGTAACAAAAATTTGCTTAATTCCCGATCTTTTCTCTTCAATATCTTCAATATTTTCAATTTCCTTTCTGCTTAAGAAGCTGTGGGTTGCTTTAACTTCTGGCTCGCTGAGTTTATTGTTGCCAATATCTGATTCAAGAACAACAAGATCCCCTTCATAACAGCCGACAAAACAGAATAGTTTATCTTTATCTTCTTTTTTAGGCGACTTGTAAAGCTTAGTGCATAGAGGCCTTATTGAATTTCTGCCTATCCATTTTTCTGGAGAATAAATAACCTGTTTTCCAAGATAATTTATTATATGGACACTGCAAAGTTCTGTTTTTGTGTCTTCTATTATTGCAGAAATATATGTTTTATCCCCTGTTAAAACATCGAAGTCAATTATTCTGTAACGCTGCTCAGCATCATATTCTTTCAAAATATAATCCTTGATGTTGTTTGGTTCGTTGGCAATGTTAGCACCTTTTAGTTTAAAGCTTTTTATAGTGCACCCAATTGCGAGAAATAGATGATTATATTCTTCAGCAATAGTTTTCATCATTTGAATAATAGATGGTTTCCATTCAGGCATATATGTTATGCTCTCTAATCTTGAGAAATCTCCTTCTTTGAAATGAAGATAAAATAAACCAACAGAGGGGTAATCATACAATGTTCTACCATTCGGTAAATCAATTTTTATTTGTCGTGTTAATGATAAATAAACATCACCATCTCTAAAACCAACGACCTTCCCGTCAAAATCATTTTTTTGCATACCATATTCTATTGACTTAGAAACTCTTTTCAAATCTTCAGATTGTGTTTTTTTTTGCACTTCGTCTACAGCTTCTTTTAGTTTAAACTTGTGACACACCATTATTAGTTTTTGATCCACATCAGATAACACAATGCTTGTCAATCCATCATTTGTAAAAACAAGATCAGTATCATGCGTAACACTTTTTATAGAAAGAGGAGTTCTCTCTTCTAATGGGACAAATGCAAGTTCCTTTCTTTCATCTTCTCCTGATGCATTATAATCAAAATAATGCACTCCTTTTGTGCCTGTTTCCTTTTCTCTGCCCATTGAACCAACACTAACCCTATTTTCCATTTTTACCATTTTAATCTCTCCGTGGTTTTATTCACTTTTTTAGTTTATTTTTATTTTTCTGCGATTTGTTTTGTTACGATTTGTTCCACTATATTTCTTAAATAATTCATTTTTCTTTCAATCCCCATTTTTTCTTCAGATTTTTCATTATTTAAGTGTTTTATATCATTTTCTATTTCTTGTTTTGCAGCAGTTAAATTTTCAAATTCCTTTCTTTTTTTTTCTACTTCTTCTGCTTGAGTTTTTAACTTTTCATTTAATACTGTAGTTCTGCTTACATATTTGCCATCTAAACTACTCTTTGCTGTTTCTTCTCTTTTAATTTCAGCATTTAGTCTTTGATTAAGTTTACTCATATAATCGTTAAAAGAGGTTTTGATTCTTACTTTGTGTTGTTCACTTGGTGAGGTTGCTCTAAATTCATTTATTTTCTGAACCAGTTCTTCTATTGGTTTATACTCTTCTTTTTGATCTTTTATTGTGAGAATTCTTTTGGTGGTATCTTCATCACTCAATTTTGCAACAGCGCGATGATATGACATCTCAACATAAGAATAACCTCGCTTATTTGTTTTAACTTTATAATATTTAGACGTGTTTATTGCAATTTCTAACTGTTTAAAAAGAGTTCCTGGAAGTGTTTCTACAGCTGTTAAATTTTCCACAGGTTTTAACATAGAATAAATAACACTCGCAACATCTCTTCCTATTCTTTGATTAAATGCCAATAAATTATTTATTGATGCTAATTTTGTTTGTTGAGTGGCAGGTAAAACACCAGTTAAAAGTTCTAGGGCAATTCTGCCCAGTGAAAAGACATCTGTTGCTTCTGCATATGCCTTTATTACTTCCGGCTTATTCGGCATTATTTTTGTATCACCATTAATATCCCTGTATAATTCATCTGCTTTTCTAAAATATGAAGACATGGTTCGTTTTCTAACTGGATTTCTCTCAGGATATGCTTTAAACTCTTCTACTATATCGACATTACTAGCAATAGTTTTGCCACTCATTGTTCTGTCCTCTTTTTCTGGCCAAATATCAGACAGCCTAACTTCCAGTGTTTCAGGCTCCAATAAAAAACCATTATTATCAAACCTTCCGCTCATTAAAATATTATATGGGTGAAAATCTATTTTGTGTATATTGTTTCTGTGTAAATAATCCAATGCTTTTAGAACATTTAAGATAATTGTATAAGCAGTTGCAGTTGTTTCAGGGTCTTTAAATGCTTCCTCATTACCAAAAGGCAACTCATCTTCTGCTGTTGTTTCTTTTTTATTTATTTGGTCTATATACAAAGCACAGTCCTTATCCATTCGTTTCATACTACAACCTTTTTTTTTTTCGCCACTAATATCAATATCTCCAATTTTTTCAGGCCTTAAAATAAAATGAATATTTTCCCCTGAAAGTGCAATTAATCTTTGTATATTCTCTACAAATTTGTCTACATATTTTTTGTCTATTGAAGTTAAGACTTTTGCAACATATTTTGTATCGCTCTCTATTAAACTTGCATAATAAACTATTGAATTTGAACCGCGACCAATTATTTGAGAAAGAGTTACATCATAACTTACTTTATCTTCACATATTAATTTTTCTGTTCTAACTTCTTCTGCCATTTTCTCACCTTTGTTAATTTTATATTTTCATTTTTTATTTTTCTGTCTTTCAATCCATTGTTTTTAATAATACTTTCAAATTTGTGTTGTAATGTATTGTATTTATTTGCAAGTTATATTACGATTAAAATTAACTTATAACTTGAACAATACCACCAACAGATTTATCAAATCTAACCTCTTTACTTTTGCTGTTTGTATTTGAGTAACGCAAATTGTAATGTGTTTTTTGAGCTTCTCTCTCCTCTGAAATATCAGCTATATTAGCTATATTAAAAGAATGGGAACAAGTAAAGTATAAAATATTATTTTCTGTTCCAAACCAATTAGGCATCAAATTAGTATACAATTCTTTAATATCCACAGCAGTTTCACTACGCTGTTCAGAGGAATTAAATGATAACCTCACTAATTGTATAGGTAAATAAGTGTCATTAGTTCCAGCATGTATTCGTGTATTAAATGCAAGGACATTTTCCCTGTCAGCTTTACCGCCCAATTTACCCTCAAACACCTGCAAATTAGAAATAATACCTTTTTCACCTTTATAAACAACACACACCTCTTCTTCTCTTTCAAAGTTCCATGCATATATCCTTGTTTCATCTGTTCCTGCGAAAACTCTTAGAACACCATTTTCATCATAATATGCTTCAATACATTTAACAATTTCAGCATTATCCACTGTTACTTTTCCGTCTAATACAAGCTTATGCTCTAATAATATTTCGTACTCAGGAATAATTGTATGGTAAGGTATTTCAGGTATTTGCGGCATCTTTTTTATATCATCGTTTGATAAATAATTGAACCTAATCCTTCCAATACTAAGCTTTTTGTCTTCAATGCCAGCAAAAACCAATTCTTTGCCTAAAATTTTATAACAATAATTTGAATTTAGAGCTAGTATTCTCTTTTTTACATCATCATCTGATTCTAATCCTAATACTCTCTTATTTTTAGCATTACTATCAGTACTTCTACTAATTTCACCATTTCTTATAACTTCATAAGCATTTATCCCAATCAACCCATAAGATAAATGATTTATTAAAAGTATTTGTTCTAAATCAGATATTGCAGGATTAGTCACTTTTTGTGGTGAAATAACGCCGACAAAATTAATAGGATTATTTGAACTTGGAAACTTAATATCAAGCCTATCTTCTTCATCAATCCCAATAATAGATGCATTCACACGGTCTCCAACAAATGCATATCTTTTATCAAACAGACTAAACGAATTCAGTGCCCTGCAAGTATGCTCCAAATCAAATCTTTTTGTTTCGTGGAGTTCACCATTACCATCCCAGCAAACATGAGCAATCCTTCTGCCTAAAGAAACAAGATATTCTTCATCTTTTAAATCTTCGAAGGTTTTTGTCATTTTTTTAGATATATCTTTTATTCTTATTTTTTGCTTTTACTATTTGTTTTCTTCTTTGGAAAAGCGAATACTGTGACCTTCAGGTCACAGATGAAGTCTTTTCCAAATTTAAAAATGCCAACAGTAAATACTGCAACCTTTAGGTTGCAGATTGTTGGCATTTTTTTTATTTTACTAAGTTTATCTTTTTTCTACTTTCTCGCTTGTGTCTCCACATAAGGAAAACAACATATTTTTTTATTTTCCACAGGTTCAACAAGATGTTCTCCAATCACAGGATTAGTTATCAATCTGTGCAATAAAGTTGCATAATCTGTCAAACAATTCAAAAACTGCTGCTGAACATATTCCGGCATCTCAACTTCCAAAGGAATAGACCTGCCATTACAAAAACTATGATGATATGTTGCGAAAATACCTGTGTTTTCATCTAATGTTAATCTTTTTTGTTCAACAGATTCTTCAATTTCAAGAGAATATGAGAACCCTTTTCTATCTAAATTTCTCTTCAAAGGAATAAAAACACCATTATAAAAATCACCTTCAAATCTTAAACAGCTTCCTAAACTTCTAGTTGCTGCGTTGATAACATTAATTAAAGAGTCTCTAACGCTTTTATTATGATCTTCATCCTTGCTAATTTTATCTGAAACATAAGAATATAATTCATTTTTAAAGAAAGCATGGGCGTCCTTTGGATTAATTTTATGTTCTTCTAAAAATCCTTTTGGAAAAACAGGCAGGGCATAAGATTCATGATCTCCTATTACACCTATATTATTAAATGCCATATTAAATGTTTCATCTGTTAATAGATGCTTTAACCCAAAATGTTTTACAAATAGCTCTTTGCTTCTTTTAACATCATAATCACTGACACCAACTAAAAAAGGAGTAAGACGTGGGTTAAACATTGCAAGAATATTGCAAACCATTGACATTTCATTTGTCAAGACAAGAATAGGTTTAGGATCATTTTTAGGCTCATGCATGGTTTGCCTAAACAACTTTGCATAATCAATTATCATCTTTAATGATGGCGCAAAACACCCCCAAATTCGATATCCATAAGGCAATCTGCCTTCTCTTTTCATCTGAAATATTATGCTTAATGCTTCAACAGTTATTTTTTTCTCTAACTCTTTCTCTTCGCTGTTTTTAGCTTCTAAACTTTTAAACTTACCCACCTCATAAGCTTTAGCAAGAAAATCTTTATGCGCATCTATTCCACCATGTGATTTAGAAACATCAACCATTATTTCGTATAACATCTCGCAAGATAATAACGCTGTTTTTTCTTTATAGGTTTTACCATTGTCTCTTCTATATCTTTCATATTTGCCAGTGCCATCAGCTACTATAAAATCGTCAATTATTGCGTCAGTGATATCTTGGAATTGTGACTCGTATAAATCTAAAGCAGGAGCGAAGAAAATAACATTGGAATCGCGATAAAAGCTTCTGAAATTATCATTAACACTTGGCTGAATTTTATTATACCCTAAAATGTGTTCTGCTGTTCTGGTATCCCCGCTTTTCTTAAGAGGTGTTTTGGAAAGAGCTTTCTTTAAAAAGTCAGTATCTATTTCTTGTTTATCAGACGGGTAGTTTTCTTTTGTATGATTATAGAAAACAATCTCCTCAATACCCTCAAGTTGAATAGCTCCCTCTGCTATAGCTCGAAAAAGATTGTCAACTGCTCTTCCTCTTCCAACTATCCCAAGTGTATGTCCTATGGTACCCACCCAACATGATTGCTTCTTTTTATTTATATATATAATAAAGGAAACCTTACTTTTTTTATAAATGTTTTTGAAATTATTACTGTGAAATACTAAATTTTCCGAAACACTTATTTATTTTTTCGTCACCTCTTTTAGACGAATTTCTGTATTTTCTTCTCGTTTTTTCACAGTTTAGGTACTGACAATTACTAATCCTTCTCAACAATTAACTCATAATCACTTTAACCATTTCTTTGAAATAACCAATAACACCATCACTTATATATGTTTGTTCACCAGAATTTCTCTCCTGAAGCATTTTTGCAGCAATAAAACTGCCCGCAAGTTTCATGCGCATATCATTTACATCAAATTCAATATCCTGCATTATTTGGGTGTATGGCATTAATAATTGGTTCAGCCTTTCAACAATGAAAGGATTAGTGTCTTTTGTTGCGTATCTCTCTCCAAACTCCTTAAACAGTTCGATTTTTTTGAGAATATGCATATTCATAAATATTCTTTCCTGTGCGTTTTGCAGATATGTTCTAAGCTCTTCTTCCATACCACCCAAGCCTTTTAATTTTCCTCTTTCGCTGTCTATTCTTCCATTATAATTGCCAATCAGAGCATCAACACGAGCTATTTCTTTGCTTACATACTCTGCCTGCTCGTCTAAAGATGAGGCTGCAACAACGTATCCTATATTCTTAGGAACTGTTTTTACATTTGGACAAGTAATCTTTTCTTTCTCATTTTCTTTACCTTCTTTATTTTTTTCATCTGCTTTTTTTCCATCCACTTGTTCTTTTTCATCTTCTTCACTAAGCTGTTCATCTTGTTTAGTCATAGTGACAACTCTCGGGAGCATTCCAGCAAGCTGTTCTAATCGTTCATGATAACTTAACAAGTATGCCATCTCAACTGACAATGAATCTATTTTTTGCTCAACTGCTTTTATTCTGTTTGCACGGGAATAAGCTTCATTTACTGCATCATACAATACACGCTGAACTTTTCCTATTTCCTCTTTTACACCTTCTTCTAAATTATAATCTTTGAATGGATGAACTATTTTTCTAATGGCTTTTCTCTTTAAAGACAAATAATCTGCCATAACCTCGTCCTCAAACTGCTGCATTGCAGCTCTTGGATTTGGGATAGGCACAACATTTCTCTGGGGTGTTTTTCTCAGCTCTTCAGCTTTTTCTTCAAGCCATGAATTAAACTTTTCTTTTGACATTAATTATCCACTCCTATCTTTTTAGTTCCCTCTTAAATGTTTATAATCATCAACATCTATTTTTGCAACCTTCTCCTCAAGACTTGCATTTCCAAACAAATATCTTCTAACAATGCCGGCAGTAGCATCAAATAAGCCCCTCCTCTGCCTGTCCATCCTGTCTAACTCGTCCCTGTCCCATAATTCTAGGTTCTGCCGTCGAGCTTCTGCTCTGAGCTGAGGGGTAAAATAGGCATTGGAAACAAGTATCGCATAATCTGCGCCGACAAACATTCTCTTCTCATCAATCTCATCTGCCAGATTATCAATTCTTCTTCTTTGGCCATTCTTCTCACCCCTCTCTCCTTTCTCGTCGATAAAATGATCAAGCCCAAGATGCGCGTTTGGATTTGAGGAATATTTGCATTCAATTATTACTAACTTTCTTAATAAGCCTAAAACACCTGATTTTGTGTATTGAACATCAACCTGCCTTCTTGATTCTCTATGTCTTCTTGATTCACCATCAAATTCGTTGTCATCTTCTTCATGGTGAGTGTAATAAACATCCCATCTGATTGTTTTGATGCCAGAGTCATACAAAAGCCCGGCAACATAGCATTCAAACTTCTTTGACTGCTCAACAACCTCAGGCGATGGTTTTATTCTTCTTTTTTCACTATTTCTTTCGCCATCCCTGCTTTTTCTATATTTTTGTGCAACTGCCATTTTGCTGATTTTTATGATTTGTCTTTATTCGTTCCTGGCATGTCCAACCCGTTCACTATGATTAATAAGTAAGTCGTTAGTCGTAGGTCGTTTGTCGTCAGCAGTTTTTTGCATTTTTCCGTTTTTCCGTTTACGACTAACGACAAACAGTTTAATTAGTGAGACGGTGGACTGCGTCCCTAGTACGGATTGTGAGCAGTAAAAAATATTAATTAAACAAACAAATACCTTTTTTATTTGGAAAAGGCGAATATTGTTTAATTATTATCATGTTCAACCACTTTTACACTCTGCAACATCCAGCTAATTTCTCAACAATTTACCGTCAAGATAATCATTCCTTAACGCCCTGCCATATCTTCCAGCCTCTGCGCCGAGCTCTTTCCATGGCTCTATATATGGCTTTGTTGCATCATCTGCTTTTTGTTTAATATGTGTGGAAACACTATCTGTCACATTGTCAATTGCATAATTTATATTATCGCCAACCTTATCACTTAAACCTTTTATCTTATCATTTAATGTATATTCTTCTTTTTGTTCTGCTCCTTTTTTTTGTTGTGTTGCGTTAGGTGTAGTGCTTGGCGCTGTTTCTACTCTTTTTTCTATTTCAGTATATGCTTTAGTTTCATCAGCTCTTTTTGATTCTTGTTCTTCGCCAGTGTTTTTGCCGCAAGTCGCAATTGAATATATTGTGTAGACTACACAACCAGCCACAAAAAGTTTGAATAATCTCATTGCATAACCTCTCGCTGAAATATATGTTGATTCTTTCATTATGATATTTAATAGTAATTAATAATATCAATAATATTAATAATATAATCTGTGTCCTAATTTCATCCAAAAATTAATTGAATTTAAGGTTTCAATGCAAAAAATAACAACATGGCCGGGCGAGGCGAAGCTGTAAGCTGAGCCGAGTAGGATTTTACGCAGTAAAATCCGTCCGTGCCATTGTTGTTGTTATTTTTTGCTCATACTTTACTTTCCTAAAAATTGGAATTTTTGGATGAAATTCTATAAATAATCTAAATACTATACCCACTTGCTGTCGTCTTCATATCTTTTGGTTGTTGTAATTGTTGTTGAGGTGAAGTAATTTCTGAAGGATTATTCGATTGAACTTTTTTTTCTAAGCCACTTTTAGAATCATTATTTCCAACATTTGCCAAAGCATCAATTGCATCCCTTCCGTATTGAAATGTGTTGTAAACCCTTTCTGCTAATGTTTTCTCTCGTGAAAAATCAAACAAAGAGCCATAATCTTTTAAATTATCTCCATACTCGTTACCATCACTTTGCTTGCCACTCTGCATCATAGTATTACTATTTCCTAAATCAGCTGGATAAAATTTTCCTTTAGAAGAAAATGGTGTTTGGTGAGGCTGTTCATATCCGCTTTTATTTGCTCCAAAAAACATCGCACTGCAGTCTAATGTATATCTGCCAAGGACTGCAATAGACGTCAATATTGATGTAACTAATGCAAATCTTTTTACACTTTTCCATCCGCTTGTTTCTGAATCTGTTCTTGCATAAGCCATTTTAGTACACCATTGGCATTCATTTTATGATTCTTGTCTATTATCTTTTCACTTACTATTTTGGCTGAGCATAGGATGTACTAGCTGGTTGTTCAGCTGTTCCTTCAGCTACTCGCTTAGATGCCTCGCCAACAAATTCTTTTTTCTTTTCTTTGCTCATTCTGTTGAATGCACTCCATGTAACCTGCTCTAATCCTTTCTGGCCGCCTGATTTATTTGCATCAATAGAAAATATAATTTTGTCTGCGACATTTAACAGCGAGGATTGGTATTCATCCAATGTATTTGGTGTTTCTGAATATTCATCAATTTTAGCCATATATTTTTCGCCCATTTCTTCAGGGTCAGTATGTGTTATATCATAGCCAACATCATTTCCAGATTCATAGAGAGAATTCGCTGTTGATACAACTGTATCTTTAACACTGCCGGCAGTTGAAACAATACTTTCTCTTGCATTTTCATAGGCAGAAACCACATAATCCTTTGTAAGAACACCAGTGGCAAATATTGCAGCACCTATACCAAGATATGTCACAATTTTACCAAGGATTCTGTTTCTTTTATGCCTTTTTTGCATAGAGAACATATCGCCTCTGATGCCTCTTATTTTCTCGTCTGATAAAAATGCATTTGCTCTTTGAATAACATCATCAATTCCAACAGCGCCTGCTCCACTATCAGCGCTTCCCTCTGCTTGAATTCCATCGTTTGGTTCTGCCATAATATAACCCCCTTGAATAATAATTACTTCATTTTCTATCTTCTTTGAAGATAAGTTTTATAACTTAGAAAAGGCGGAATGCTGTGACCTTCAGGTCACAGATGAAGCTTTTTCTAAGTCTAAAAATGCCGACAATTAATGCTGCAACCTT
>JACQSP010000004.1 GCA_016205905.1 Candidatus Woesearchaeota archaeon | reverse complement strand
TGAGGTAAGAGGTACGATGATAACATCGCAGTTGTTCCCTCTTACCTCCTACTTCTTACCTTTTACCTTTTTTTTCATGAGACGGTGGACTTCGTCCCTAGTTACGTGTTGAAAGCGGAAGAAAGAAGTAAAAAATATTAAGAAAAAGAAATGAGAACGAGAAAAAGAATACGAAAAGTGATAATAATATGATCATAGAAACAGTTGATTTAAGGTTATTGTTAAAGCTAGTTGAAGATATAAATTTAGGTATGGATTATTCTAGGTTTACTAATATTTTGAAAAGAAATGAAAAAAGAGCTAATCGCCTAACTGATAATATTGATAATATAAATGGGCATATTGATCAAAAAATTTTGAGTCATAGAGAAGTAAGAAAAAGTGAAAATGAAGTGAATAATGGTAGAAATAAACCAGAAAATGAAGAAAACGAATTAAAAGACGGAAAAAAAAGTGATGAACAAAAAAAGGATAAAGATATAGTTGTTATAATTGATGAATCAAAAAAACATAAGGATGAACTGGATGAGCAGATTGAATCTATCACATTAAAGATGGATGGTTTTGAGAGGATTCATCTTGAGCAATATCAAAAACAGCTTGACGAATACAAAAGATTTCTGGCAGAATATCTTAGGGATGCAAACAATGCTGCTTCTTCGCCTTACAGCAATTATGATAATAATGAAGGGGACAAACAACGGAAATTTGAATGGGGACAGGAAGTTGTAACCTATGGGGAAATCAAAGATATTGTCAGGAGAATTCAAATGAATGCTTTACTCGGCGCAGGTTCAAACGGAGATTTAAGTGGCCACAATCAGGTAAGCTGGCAGGAAGCGCAGGACTACAAATTCTGGAAATACTGCAGCAAGTTTAATGAGCAGATGAGTTTTGTCATACACGACTTGGTTGGAAGCGGAGGATAAACGAGTTTAGACACAGTTTATAGCCGCTAGGAAAAAAGGAGAGGGTATTGGTGCAGTTATCTTCTGGGGGAGGCCGTAAACACATCTATGTTGTTTTATACAATAGAAATTAAGGAGACGGTATTAGCGCAGTTATTTTCTGGGGGGAGCCGTAAACACATCTATATTGTTGCATACAATAGAAATTAAGGAGAGGGTATTGGAGCAGCTATCTTCTGGGGGAGGCCGTAAACGCATTCTGTTATTGTTACAGGTTATAAATATTAAGACGATGTTTGTCGACGCTGTTATTCATCAGGGGAAGCAGTAGGCAGTAAGCAGTTGATTTGGAAAGTGGTAATTGAAGATAAAAAATAAGAGATTAGAAAATCTGTTGAATAGAAAATCAATTAAACAACATTTTTAAAGGAATACATTCATACTATTCTTAATTTAGGACATATTAGGGCATAGATCGAGGTTAAACTATGGTTTTAAATTTGTTTGATGTTGTAAACCAGATACAAGTTAGAGAGCATTATCTTAATTTAGTTAGATCTGCCACAATAAAAACTATAAAAAAAGCCAATGCAAAAACCTTAACAAAAAGAAGCCATGAAACAACAAATAAGGAAGATGATTTAGTAAAAACAAAAGGACAAATAAAAAAAGGAAGTGTTAAGGAAAGTAATGCCAAAAATGAGGGGATTATAAAAATAATAGATGACTTTGATAACGTGGACAAGGAAGGAATTGATACTACACTTGGAGAGCTTGGGCAAAAAACAGAAAGTTATTCTGCTCTTGTACATTCAATGCAATACCAGCAATTGCTTGACCAATATAGAAGATTTCTGGAAGCTTATCTAAAAGAAGCAAATAGTGCTGCCATGCCAAGATATCAATATGAACTTGGAGAAGATAATGGCAGAAGAGAATTTAAATGGGGCGAAGAAGTCGCAACCTATCATGAGATTAAAGATACTATCAGAAAAGTTAAGATGAATCTTTTATTAGGAGGGTGGCATAATCCTGTTTCATGGCAGGCTGTGCAAGACTACAAATTCTGGAAGTATGTCAGCAAATTTAATAAAGTCATGGCTGAAGTTATAGAAGCTGGCGTCGGAAGCGGCGGATAAGAATAAATGTATGGCCTCATTTTATGAACTATTAAGTTTATATTTGTTTAATTCTAGGATGAAACCACCAGTTCACGATGATAAAATATTTATTAGCCCATGATAAAATAGTTATTCGTTCATGATAGAACTGTTATTCGTTCTTCGTTATTAGTTTTTCGTTACGAATGACTAATAACGAAAAACGAAGAACTAATAATTTTTCATGAGACGGTGGACTTCGTCCCTAGTTCGTGTTGAGAGCGAAAAACATGATTGAGAGTGGAGAAAAGATAGTGAGAAACAGGACTTAGCTAAACAAATACTTAAACACTAATTCATTCAAAGTTTTTTTACTTCTCTCTTTTAACTAAATATTCAGCAAAATTTAACAGAAAATTCTTTGCTTCTTTATTTATTGATGACTTGTTAATATTGTTCTTTGCTTCATTTATTAGCAACAGCGCTTTTTTTTTCGAATAGTCCAATGAACCTGTATCAATAATACTCTTTTTCAGTTCTTCAAATTCATTTAGGCTTATCTCTTTTTTTCCAAGAATTGATTTAATAAACATTTTCTGTTCAGGGTTGCCTTTATTGTACGCATACCACACCAGCAGTGTTTTTTTATTTTCCTGAATATCTGAATAAATGGATTTTCCAAGCTCTTTCTCATCTGCAAAAATGCCGAGTATATCGTCTTGTATCTGAAACGCAATGCCGATTGGGATACTGATGTTGGATAACTCCAATAATTGCTTATCTGTTGCTCCAGCAAATATTGCGCCCAACTGCAATGGCCCTTCAATAGTATACTTTGCTGTCTTTAAGAGAATTACTTGGCTTATTTCTTCCTCGCTTACGTCGCCAATGTTTTTTTCTGAAAGCTGCAAATCAAGAAGCTGGCCATAGTTAGTCATTTCAATGATTTCATTAAATCTTTTTACAGCCTTTTGCTTAATCTCGCCTTTGAAATTTGAGTTTAGAATAATATTTTGGCCTAAAACCATTGCGACATTACCTGCGAGAATTGCGGCGTTTTTCCCTAACATCTTATGAACAGTCGGCTTGTTTCTTCTTGTATATGCCTCATCCATTATATCGTCGTGAATCAAAAATGAAGATTGCATTAGCTCAATGCATATGCTTGTTTTAATTATTTCTTGCATCATTGATTCTGATATTGTCTCCTTTTCAAAAGCTTCAAACCCTTTGACAATAAGAATTGGCCTTATTCTTTTGCCGCCTCTTAAAGTGAATTCACTGATTGCTTCTAAAAGAGGTTTATTGAAGTTGAGTTTGTTATTTGTTATTTTATTATTTGTTATAATTTCGCTGAAGAAGTGATTTAGTTCATTGTCTATTTTAGTTTTGATATTATTAAGTTCGGATTTGAAAGGGTTGATTATCATCAAAAGAAAGAATATTGGTGAAATTTATAAATATTAACAAAAAATATTTAAATATAATTATTTAAAGTAAAATAAATTATAATAAAATGAGGTGAAATAAAAGATGAGTAAAAAGAAAATTGATTCTAAACAAAACAATTGGCTATATTTAGGTATTGTTGCTATAGTTGCAATTGCTGCCATTGTGGTTATGAGTATGGGTGTAAGTAAATTAAGCTTAACAAGCGGTCAAACAGTAATAATCAGTGAAGATGATTTGGCAGGGCAGGCAAGTAGAAAGACAGTCACAGATTCATATACCACTATTTGTAAGAAAGTAGGTACAGATTGCAACTATGAAAGTAATGCTAAAAAACCAAAAGATTTTTTAGGATGTATTCTCACTGATAAAGGAGCTTGTAATGATATTTGTGGAAAATCGTGGGATAATTCTTATTATTGTTATAAAAAAGGTTAATTTAGTTTTATTTTTAATTAATTTTTTTTAATTTAGTTCTAAGAAGAAGATTAAACAATGACATTCAATTCTAAACCTTCAAGCTCACAACCTTGCTCACGTTGTGCTCGTCCATGCTGACGCCGTAAAGAACATCTGCCTCGCTGATTATTCCGTCGTTATGAGATATTATAATATACTGCGCCTTGTTAGAGTATGTTTTAATAAGCTGGGCAAGCTTTTCTGAATTTCTCTTGTCAAGGGCTGCATCAACCTCGTCAAACACATAGAATGAAGCAGGCTGGTGCTCCTGAATTGAAAACAGGAATGCTAACGCTGTAAGGGTTTTTTCTCCGCCTGACAAACTTCTTATATCGAGGAATTTCTTGCCTGTTAACCTGACTTTAATGCCGACGCCTTCTAAAAACGGGTCTTCCATATTTTCCACTTCCAAGAATGCCTCTCCTTTTGTTGTTATTTTGGAAAACATTGTCTGGAAGTTTGCATTAATGACTTCAAAAAATTTCATAAACAGCTCTTTTTTCTTTGTGTCTATTTCATTTATCATAACAAGCACTTCTTCTTTTTCTCTAGTTAACGTGTCTTTTTTCTCAACAAGAGAATTGTATTCTTTCTCGACAGAATCATAAACTTCAAGAGCCCTCATGTTTACATTGCCTATGTCCCTTGCCATTTTTTCAAATTCTGCAATGTCTTTCTTCAGTTGTTCAATCGGCTTTGACTTGAAAAGCTCAACATTAGTGTATTTGGAAAACTCTTCCATTAATGCAGATATCTCTGCCTTTACTCTTGCATTTTCCACTGCGTGTATATTTGTCCTCTGCTCAGTGCCTCTTATTTTTTCTTCTGATGTGATTATTTTTGTTTCTAATTTCTGAACCTGCTCTGTCAATGCATCGCGCTTTCCAAATAATTCCTTAAATTTAGAGTAGAATTCAGCCTGTTTCTTTTCTTTTTCCTTAAGATCTTTTTCTGATATTGTGATCTTTTTGTTCAAATCGTCTGTTTCATTATTAAAAACAATGATTTCCTTGTCGTGCTGTTTAATGATTTTAGAAATATTTTCCTGCTCTGGGATAAGAATATTTTTCAACTGCATAGTAT
The DNA here is from genome assembly GCA_016205905.1 of Candidatus Woesearchaeota archaeon. Lineage (GTDB taxonomy): Archaea > Nanobdellota > Nanobdellia > Woesearchaeales > DSVV01 > JACQSP01. Next base: position 17,575 of record JACQSP010000004.1, on the reverse strand, counting down.
AATTCTTTACATCTGATTCAATTCTGGTCAGCTCTTCTTTCAGCTGCTCTTTTTTCTGCTCAAATGTGTTTAACTCTGCTATTAATCTTGGATTTCTTAACTGCATTATCCTGTCCCTTAATTCCTGTTTTTTTATTTTTAACGATGCAAGGTCTTTGTTTACAGTGGAGATTTTAAGATTTATTGTTGTTATCTTTTTGTCAGCCTCTTCAATCTGGTCTTTTATTTCCTTTTTCAGCTTCTTTGAGGCGTCAAGATCATCTGAGCCAAGGTGCAGTGATTTTTCTGCCTTAATAATCTCGCCTTCCAATGATGCCTTGAATTCCCTTAATCTTGTTATCTTTTCCTCGTTTTCTTCTTTTCTTTTTGAAAGCACATTAACCAGGTTTTCACTGTCAGCAGTTTGGGTTTCCAGCTCTTTTAAGCGTGATGTAACTTCTTTCTCAAGGAATTTCAGGCTTCGTTCCCTCTGCCTAAACCCGCCGTGCATTGCGCCGCTTATTTCTGACATATCACCGTCAATAGTCACCATTTTTATACTGCCGACACCAACCCTTCTTGCAACATCAATATTTTCAACAACAAGTGTATTTCCAAAGACATAAGAAAATACATTCTTGAACTTTGATTCAAAATTAACCAGATCTATTGCCTTGCCGATGACGCCGTTGATTGAAAGAAAATTCTTGATATTTGGCTCTTCTTTAGATGGCTTTATTTTGTTCAATGGCAAAAATGTTGAGGTGCCTAATCTGTTTTGTTTAAGATAATTAATGCAGTTTGCTGCTGTTTTGTCGCTGTCAACAACAATGCTTTTTATTTTTGGCCCTGCTGCAATCTCCAATGCAAGGCTGTATTTGCTTTCTACTTCACCTAACTGGAAAACCATGCCGTAAATTTCTCCTAACTTATTTTTCTGCTCAAGAATTTTTGAAGTTGCCATATCCATTGCAGCTGATTCCCTCAACCCTGCATTCTTTGCCTTCAATGCTGACAATTCTTCAATGCCCTTGTTCAGCTTTTCTTTCGCATTTGCCAATTGCATTGCCAATGATGAATCTTCATTAAGAATCTGGTTTAATTCCAGAGTTGCTTTCTTGAACTCGTGCTGTTTTTGCTTTAATGCATCTATTTCTGCCTTGTTTGTCTTTTCAACTTCCATAACTTTAATGATCTGCTCTTCAATAGAATTTATCCTGAATTCCAGCTTGTCTTTTTCTCTCAGCAAATTCTGCTGCTCTTCCCTTATTAGTTGAACCTCTTTTTCTTTCTCTTCTGCTTTTTTGTCAATGTCAGCAATCTGCTTGTCCACATCATCTGCGCCGTCAAGCTGGTTCTTTTTCCTGAAAGCAGAGATTTTTGTTTCTATCTCTTTTAATGTCTGAATTGTTAATTGTTTCTTTTTTTCTGCTTCGCCCTGCTCGGTTTTAAGCTCGTTAATCTTATCTTCCAACTCTTTCAAAGAATTTAATAACTGGTCTTTTCTTGTGTTGACACGCTGTATCTCGTTTTGGCAGCTGATGATCCTTGTCTTGAATGTTGCAACATCAACCTTTAACTGCTCAACAACTTTCAGCATAACTACCTGATCTTTCTCGCCTTTTTGCTCAATCTCTGACGTGATAGACTTAACCTGCTCTTTTTTCTCGACAACACCTTTCTTTAGCTCGTCTATCTGCTCCTGAAGCTTTTTTATTTCTTCATTCGAGCTGTTTATCTGAGATTCATACTTGTCTTGGTCTGTTTTTTTCTGCGTGATTTGAATATTAAGATAAGTTGCCTTGTTGCTTTTAATCTGATCATCTAACTCTTTATATTTAAGGGCAGTGTCCCTGTCTTTTTTTAATTCTCGAAGATATGTTTTTCTTTCTGACAGAATAATGTCTGCCTCATTCAGCTTCTGGTCAACTTTAGTTAACTCGTTTAGTGCTTTGTTCTTCTTCTCTTCATACATGCCTATGCCTGCTATTTCTTCTATTACACCCCTTCTTTCCACGTGCGACATCTCTACAAAATGTATAACATCGCCTTGGAGAATAATATTATAGCCGTCTGGATCAATATTTGCTATGCCTAATAAGTCGAGAATCTGCTGCCTTGTTCTTGTTTTGTCATTAATTTTGTAAATACTCTGTCCGCTCTGCCTGATTATTCTTGAGATTTTAATTTCGGATTCTTCAGAAGGGAATTTCTTTTGCTCATTGTTAAAATAAATATGAACTTCTCCCTGCTTGGCAGGGTTTTTTAACTTGCCGCCGTTATAAATAAGATTGGCTGCTTTCTCTGCCCTCATTCCTTTTGCAGAGCCTTTACCGAGGACAAAACAGAGCGCATCACTTATGTTCGATTTACCTGCACCATTTGGGCCCAGAATTACATTATAATTTGGCCCAAAAACTAACTCGACACGATTATCAAAAGACTTAAATCCTTTCATAACCATACGATTAATCATTGTCATTAGTTTGCTCACCTATTTTTAGGAATATTTATAATGATAATACAATTTGCCCACATTTCAAAGACAACTAAATCTGTGGATATATTTAAAGCTTTCTTTGTATAAACAGATATAAAACAGTTACGTATCTTATTTCATAGAAAAAACATAAAGAAAAAGTAAAGTTAAAAAATTAATCATAGTGAACGTTTGGCTGCGCCTTGGAACTAATTAAAAAAAGATAATAGATTTTATATTGTTTTCTATTTTCATTAATGACGATTCAATCAACGACTTATTCAAAACTTCCATTTCACCAATAACTTAGGCTAATACTCACCTAATCTTCTCTGAAGTTTTGCCTGGGCAAGATCTTTGTAACATGACCAGCTTTCCCTGAAAATATCTTTATATTTAGGGTTAGAATAATTCTTTTTCAGAAATTCCTGTGTTTTAGGGTCTGAAGGATAGCCAGAACCAAAATCCACCTTATATTTTTCTTTCAGTCGCTTAACTTCATGCTCTCTTATGACTTTTGCGATGATTGAAGCAGCTGAAACAGAGATATATTTCTCATCTGCTTTATGTGTGACTATCAGTTTAATCTTTACTTTGTTTTTAGCTAAACCATTAGCAAGAAACTCAGAATATGCTTTAATGTTCGGGCTTGGGCAGTCTATGTAAGCTATTTCAGGGGTTGACTTCTTCTTTGATTCATTATATTTAGTGGATTCATTAAATTTACTTAATTCACTCAAAATTTCAATAATATGGTTTGCTTCCAGCCAGTTCAAATTAACTTTTGGTCCTTTTCCGAGAACAGATTCATCTATTTCTTTTGGCGAGATGATGTTTACCTTGAAATCTTTGACAATGGTTTTGATAGAATCATATAATTTTTCTCTTTGAGGCTGAGTAAGTTGTTTAGAATCCTTTACACCCAAACTTTTTAACATAATTTCATCTACATCATCCATTAATACTCCTACCATCACCATTGGACCTATTACAGGGCCCCTGCCTGCTTCATCAATGCCTATGATTAACATAATAATCATTATAATTGAAGGTTATTATTAAAGTTATTTATTCTGTTAGATTAGTTAAAAGTTAGTTTATTAACTAGAGAATGGTTCATTAATAATGATTCATAATTCAACAAATAAATTATAACAGATTATGCTTAAGATTTATGAATAAACAATTAAGAATTGGGGTAAATTAACCATAAATTATCTGTTTGGTAATATCTATGAATTCTTTGCAAGTTTTCTTCAAATCATTGAGCTTTGCTTCATCTTTAACAGAAATCTGCACACCATATGTATAATCTTCTCTCATATCAATAACACTATTCTCTTGAGTATTCTCTATTTCTTCATATTCTAATAACTTGATAAATTTGTCATCAATATTAATCTTTTTCTCTTCGTTTAGATATCTCATAAGAGAAATAGTACAAGTTTGATTTCCTGATTCATAACCAAACTTGGCTGCAATCGCAAGAAAACAATGATAAATACAATAAAATCCTGCAGACATTGACCAATCAGAAAATCCTATTTCTTTGAAACGAGTTATTCCTAGAAAATTATGCTCTGCTTTTGCAAGGTGTTTCCTAGCTTCTTCCAAATTAGGATTACTTTTCAATAATCCTCTATGCTTTAGTCGTTTACCTTGCTTTTTACATTCCTCTACTTCTTTCTTAGCTTTGTTTAGACACCACTCAACATGTTTAAAGGATTGTGACATATTTCAACATCTCCACATATTTATCCTGTCCGTGAAGTATTATCGCATTTTTAACTATATCTATTATTGCGGTATTTCTATTTTTAAGGTTCTCTGATAAATCTTGATGTGTAAGTTTAATAACGTGAAGTTTTTTAGGTAATATATCTTCTTTTTTCTTTAATATCTTATTTAATTCTTTAATTTGTTTGAGTTTTTCAGCAGGTTTATTTTCCATAACTATCATTAAATCAATATCTTTAGCATGAACGTAGTCTTTAACCGCTGAGCCAAAAATCATAATAATCATATCTTTCTTAAATAGTTCTTTAAATTCCTCTTTCCATCTTTTAAAACTATTCGCCTCGTCAGCAAGCAAAAAAGCAATTAATTGGCAAACATAATTATCATTAAAATTCAATTTATAAGTTATAGCTTTACCAATTGTTTTACTAATTACTAAATTTTCTTGAAGTAGTCTTTTGAATATCTTCTGGGCACCGACATGACTTATCTTAAGAATTTTACTGATGGAGTTAGCATTATAAAAAGCAGTAAACTCTTTAAATAACACAAGTAAAACTTCCCTTTCTTTTTTTGTTAAAGACATCATGGTAACATCAAGTTACTATATAGAAACTATTAGTTACTATATAAATGTTTCGATTTATGGCCTTCTTCCTGCTTCGTCAATGCCTATGATTAATACCATAATTTCTTAAGAATAATAGTGATATATTAATTTTGTTAAAAAGAGTGTGAAAAATAGATTTTTAATAAGCAAAACAAAAAAAATTAATCTTAAAAAATAAGTTCCACCACAAAATATATAATCCTATTTCCAAAAAAAGAGTAAATAAGCAAAAAAGAGGAGAATGATGAATGAAATAATCGTTAGAACAAACAAACAAATCAATAAAAAAAGAAATTTCCATAAAAAATCCCAAATAACTGCATTTATAATCATTGGTGTACTACTTCTGTTTACTGTAGCGATTGTTTCTTATGTCAAACAAATAGGTGAGCCTGGAAAGGAAAAAGAAAAAGTTTATGAGATTTCTACAAATGCCGAGCCTGTAAGAAGCTATGTTGAATACTGCCTGAAAGAGATAGGAAAAAAAGCAGTGAAAGAAGTTGCGCTGCACGGCGGCAAAATTAACCTGAAAGATAATTTAAATAAGTTAGATAATCCAACCAAATTAGATAATGTAGATAATTTAAATAGCCCTAATAATCTAAATAATCCTAACTATCAAAGCGAAGTTCAATATCTGAATGGGACAAAAATAAGTTATCTTTGCCTTTATGAACAAAACAAAGGATGCGTAAATCAGATTTTATCCAGGGAAGATATGGAAAGAGAGATTTCTGAAGACGTGAAACTCAAGCTAAAGGAATGTATTGATTTAGACATATTTAGAAACCAGGGATTCAGTGTAAAAGAAGGGGGGATAGATGAGATTAAAACAGAAACAAAAATCAGCGATAATGAAGTAAGCCTGACATTAAAATACTCATTAAAACTTACTAAAGAGAAATTAGAGTTGGATATTAACACATACGGCACAAAAATAAATGTTCCTTTAGGAATTTTGTTTAAAACCAGCATTAACATTCTTAATTCTGAGCTCCAAGAGCTTAACTTTGACAGTGTTGGTTTCATGAAAGAGCATGGAAATATTTTGATAGAGAAATTTAAGCCATACCCTGATATAATTTACAGATTAACAGTCAAGGATTCGTTGACACTCAAAAACCCAACAGTATTGAATGATGATTTAGTTTTTCAGTTTGCCATTCAGGGAAAAGATACTGTTAGCGAGGTTGGTTATAGTGTTTATGGTGTAAATGAGAATAATCCTCCTGCAAACAACAATGGCTGCTGTTATAATCCTGTGGATAATTTTTGCTATAAAAACAGCGTGAAAAAAGAATGCGAAAAGAAACAAGGGATTTATTCCACGTCCAATACTTTGGATGAATGTAGATGCAATTTAATAGAAATCTCACCGAAGATTGGATTAAACCCCCTCGAAATATGCAAGAACACTTATAACAGGGCAGAGAATAATTTTAAAGGAGGGGATAGAATAAACGGCGAATCATGGTGCAGTTCTGAATCAGAAACATCATCAGAAACTTATTCTGTATCAGAAACTCCTAAAGAATTAGCTGAAGATAAAAAATTTGCAAGTGAATTAGTGGGCTCAAGAGAGTATGTGCATTATTGTATCGAAGGAAAGGAATATGTTGAGCCTTGTCGGGATTACAGAGAAGAGATTTGCGTCGATAAAGAAGAGAAAGATGTGCTTGGCAAAAATTATAAAAAAGCTAAATGCAGGCCAAACAGGTGGCAGGATTGTATTGAATGCGAAACGCAGGAGTGCTGCGAAGATTCAGTTGTAAGGGACTGCGCCTGGGAAAGTGAGATGTCAACAGACAAGAAATGTGTGCCTGCCATTGCTCCTGGATTTAAGTTTTGGGAGGTTTCTGCCATAACATCGTGCACAAGAGCAAACCAGAAAAAAGAGTGCTCAGGCATTTCATGCTCTCAGGAATGGGTTGATGATACTGCCAAATTATGTTACATGCAGGGTGACTGCGGGAATTACAGAAATGTAAAAAATGTATTAACTGGCTATGGATTCTTAAATACTGATTTAAAATATAAACCGCAGAAAAAGATTTATGATATTGAAAAAGATATAAATAATTCAAGCAATGGAAATAATTTGTTGTTTGACGCACCAGAAATGGCATTAACTGCAACATATAAGATAGGAGAGGCAATTGACGCAAATGCCGAACTATTAAGCGCCGGACTGAATTATCTCAATGAGATAACAGCCATCTCTTTCTCTGATTTTATCAATCCTTTCAAAGGCAAGCCAATAATTCATGTCCTCGACATAAGCTTGTGCAGCATCTGGCAAGCGCCAAGACTTAATCAGGACTGCGGTTACTGCACAAAAAATTCATTCACACCGTGCACAGAATATTTATGTAAAAGCTTAGGCCAGCAATGCCTCTTTGATTATAATTATGGCAGCCCAATATGCAAAAGAGAAAAGGCAGACGATAAAACACCGCCAAAGATCAGCATAGACAAGGAAGCATTGTTTGGCAAGGAAACATTGCCTAACAAGAAAACATTTCCTAAAGGAGATGAAGCAAATAAATATGAAGCGTATGAAATATTATTAACTGCCGGAAGCATGGACATCAAAGGATATAAAATAATGCCTGAACTTTTACCGCATACTTCCTTCACAATCGGCATAAAAGCTGACGAGAAAGTAACGTGCAAGCTTGCATTAATGCCGTTCAAGAAATTCAATGAGCTTAAAGGCATTTATTTCGGGCAGCAGACATTCTCTGAAACTCAAAATATAACATTAAGAGTGCCTCCAAATGTTGCAATTCCACAAAATATGCTTGACATATTAAATTATTCGCATTATGAGCAGATCTCAGAGTTTTTGGAAGAGCCTGAATATGTCGCTAATAATTATCAGGAAAAATACAAAACACCAATCATGTTATATAATACATTTTCTGGAGAGGACATAACAAAAAAAATCAGCCCTGTTACTGAGATGATAAAAAATTTCATTGAAAGATACAAAAAAGAATTGCCGAATGTAAGGGCATTGATTAATTTATCTTTAAGTAAATTTGAGAATAACACATATATGTTATTTGTACAGTGCATGGATGAGGCAGGAAATGAGAACACAGAGCCGATGTTTATTGAGTTTTCTATAAAAAATAATAAAAATAAAAGTATTGACGACAAAAATGCACCCTTGATTGTTGGTGCAGTTCCAGAGAATAATTCATTGATTAGCAATGATGTTAATAAGCAGAAAATTTCTATTTATCTCGACGAGCCAGGCGAATGCAAGTATGATTATGTCAACTATGATTATAAGAATAACGAAGACAAGAGTTTTGCAGAGATGGAATATTCTTTTGAATGTTCAGGCAATGAATACAAGCTATCGCCTGCGTTTGGCGGAACGTATGAATGCTCGACGACATTGCCGACGCAGAGTACAATGTCAACACTTAATGAGGAAACACAAATTTACATAAAATGCAAGGACAATCCTTTTGGCGTGAAGGAATATTATTTCTATGCTGAATCTGCTGAAATAGGAAAAGAAAATAAGATTTATAATGAATTTGATGCAGAGAAAAATAGCAACAATGAACTGGCACAAAATAATTTTTTTAATTTTACTGAGCCAAACAAGATTTACTCGTCATTGTCAATGTTTGAAGACAAGCATTTATTGTATGTAGTGAATAGCTCAAACAGTTCTGAGATAGAATTACACTTGTTTAAAGACACGCCTGATAGCTGCACTTATACTATTAATAGCGACAATAAAGACAACAATAAATATCCACAACAAGTACAACAAGGTGAATTAACCTTTTGCATGAGAACAGATAACATAGCTCTTGGAACCTATGAATGCATTGAAAGCATAAAGTTAAATTTTACTAACGCAGAAAATACTGAAGAGATGAAAAATTTAAAAAATGATGGAGCTGAAAAAAAGATATATGAAAAGATATACAACATCTCATTCAAATGCCCAACTACACAAGTTATGCAGCAAAATGTTAATGAAGAAAGTTATGTTTATGTACTGAAGAAATCTGAACCATTAAAAATAACTGAAACCTTGCCAAAAGGAGAGGTTAAAATTAACAATCCAAAATTAGCTGTGAAAACTACCCCAAGCAAAGATGTAATATGCAGGTATAAAAAAGAGTTTGCGCTGAGTTATATGAATATGATTAAAGTGGTAAAATGGGATGAAGAAGAAAGTAAAGTGGAGAATGAATTTGTTGCGCAATTACATGATTTACCGCAAAATACAAACACATTTATTGTTAAATGTATTGATGATTATGGCAATTCTGATGAGGAGAAGATTGAGTTTTATGTGATAAACTGATGTGGTTAAAGAGGCTAATAATTCTGCCAGTATTGTTTTTATTATCTTATCTATAGGACAATTTTGGTATATTATTGTACTATTCACAAAACTATTTTGATATGTTACTGTACTATTCACAAGACTAGTTTGATGTATTATTGTACTATTTAACTCACTCATTTTGTTAGCGTGGTTATCTGTTTAAGCATATAAAGCTAGGGCGGTGCTATAATTCAGAAGAAATATAAATAAGCTAATCCAATACATATTAGTAAAATCAAATATTCAAGAAAGGAACTAACAGAGGATGAGAAAATGAAAAACATGAAACTAGTTTTAGTAATTCTAATGTTGTTTGCATTAGTTGTGTACGGATGCGGAACAAAAACACCGCCCTCTGCAGAAGAATCAGCAGGGCAAACAGTTACAGAAACTGCTGATGTGAATACTAACACCCCTGCTTCTGTTGATATAAATGCACCTGCTGCAGATGCTTCAGCTGAACAAACAGCGCCAGATGCTGCGCAGGTAGAAACAACAAAAAAAACAGACTCAGCAAATGTTGCAAGCACAGAATTTGTAGAGATAAAAAACTTCGGCTTTAACCAGGCAACTTTGACTGTTACTAAAGGCACAACAGTTACATGGAGCCAAGAAGATAATGCTAAACACAATGTAGTTTCTGATGATGATTATTTTGAGTCGCCATTATTGGAAAAAGGCGAAAAATGGAGCTATACATTTAATGACGCTGGAACATACAATTATCATTGCGCGCTTCATCCATACATGACTGGAACGATAGTGGTTGAATAGATAACAGTGATTCGGCTTGAAACACAAACAGGATGATTTGGTTGATTTATTTAAAATGCAATTAAGAAAAATGTAAATATGATACCAAACATAGTCATTACTGATATAAATGTTTAAAAAAAAGTAAGTAATAAATCTGCCAGTCAGCTTTGGCGAAAACGTGAAAAGTAATACGTAGCAGAATTGCTGAGTTTACTGAATGTTTTCGCTTCCTATTATGTCTGACGAGAGCTTATAGCAAAGCTGACAAATTTGAGGCAAACTTATTACTTACGAAAAAAAGGTGATAAATATGAAGAAGAGGTTTAATATATGGAAAAATAAAACAGAAATTCTTTGGTTTGGAGTAATTTTTATTATAACCATCGTATTATTGGTTGCAACTGATAATATGAATAATTTAGGAATTACCGGAAAAGTTACTTATACAGGTGGAACTTATTCCTGTACAACGTCAAGCACTGGAAAAACATATCAAAAATGTATGTATGCAACATTAAGCAAAGGAGAAACAATAATGACTGGAGTCCCATGGGCATCAAAAACAATTACTGGTGCTGCTGGTTTTATAAGAGACAATGTTCCTGGGGCGAATGTTAACCAACAAGTAAATGCATGGATTGATTTAACAGACTGGTTAAATAATAAGATATATGATAATACTCCCGATGCATTCAAAAATCTAAATTGGTACGCAAAAAAAGATGGAACAACAAAGATTTTAATAGGATGGAACTATAAAATATCTGACTCAGCATGGGGCAATGGCTGGAAATGGATTGATGTTTATTATGACTATTATTATGAAAATGATGGCAGAGAATTTAAAAAATATTCAAGCAGCAGCTCTGGATTTTATTACAACTCGAAAACAAATGAGATTTCCCACTAAACATGAGCGCATTTATTTTACCAAAACTAGTTTTTATCTTGGGCATTACAAATCTATTAGGCCTTTTTTTAATCTTTTTTTCCTGCAGATGCGGGATAATGAAATATCCTAGATTAAGCACTTCTAAAGCATATATGTGGTTTTACAAGTATCACTGTTATTATTGGTGGTTCTTCCTTTTGTCTGTTTTAATTCATGCTATATTAGGATTAGTTTTAATAGGGTATCCGTTCAAATAATAAGTATCTTTACAAGTATGTATAGGCACGGACATTAATTTTCGTATGTTTAATTCTGTGCCTATATACGTGGACTTTAACAAAAAGGATACGAATATTAAAGTCCACCACTATATACTAAGTGAATGACAATTTATAAATAACGCAAAAAAAGGTGTAAAAATGGCAGAAAAGAAGTTTTGGAGATGCAATGTCTGCAATGATATTCATTATGGCATGGCTGGACCAGCAATATGCCCAACCTGCGGTGCACAAAATGCTTATGTAGAGATTGAGAAAAAAGAAGCGAAGTTTGTAATGGGATTGAAACCATAAAAAGAAGGAAGAGACAGGCAGCTAAGTTTTTACTGAATTCAAAATCATAAAAATAAAAAAAATGCCAACAATCTGCAACCTAAAGGTTGCAGTATTTACTGTTGGCATTTTTAAATTTGTAAAAGGCTTCATCTGTGACCTGAAGGTCACAGTATTCTGCCTTTTCCAAATAAGATGAAGAATATGAACAAAATGGATGAAGAAGACGAATAAAAAAATGAAATGAAAAACAGAGAAATATTGTATTTTTTATTATATGAAAAAAGAGTTATGCAAAAAGTATAAATGATAAATATGAACAAAGAAAAACTTAAAAAAGTATGGGAAACATTTACTGAAAAGAATGATTACATGCTAAACCCAGACAAAAAACATGTTGAAGTCCTGGCAGACGGCGTCTTAAAATTAGAGAAGAAACATGGCCTGAAACAATGCCCCTGCAGACTTGGAAACGGCACTTTCGAAAAAGAAGTAGAATTATTATGCCCCTGTAATTTCAAGACGCACGAAACATGGCTAAATCCAAAAAAAGGAATGGTTCCAAGGTGCTGGTGCGGTTTGTTTGTTAAACGAAAGTGAATTTTATTATCATCAGATGATTCACCCAGCATTAAAGTGCTGGGGATTCTTTCGTACACTAATTAAACATTAAACTTTTTAAATAACCTTATTCTTATGCCTTAATCATGCAAAAAACAATTGATCCTTGGGGCTCTGGGTTAGTGGAAGATTATGTTAAACTCATCAAAGACTTTGGTTTAGAGGAGTTTGACAAAGCAGGATTTCCTGATCCTAACAGATTAATGAGAAGGCACGTTGTTTTTTCAGGCAGAGATTTAGGACTAATCTCTATGTGCATTAAAGAGAAAAAGCCTTATTATGTTCTTAGCGGAATTATGCCTTCTGCTGAAAGGCTGCACTTTGGCAACAAAATGGTTATTGAGCAGGTAAAATACTTTCAGGAGCATAATGCAAAAACCTATGTTTTAGTTGCAGATTTAGAGGCAGCGTCAACACGCGGCATTACATTAGAGGAAGCACAAAAACGCGCAAAAGAGTTTCATATTCCTGCATGGATAGCCCTTGGCTTAAACCCTAAGAAGACAATCTTTTATTTTCAGTCGCAAAACAAGGATGTAATGCATCTTGCATATAAATTTGCAAAGAAAATAACGCTGAATGAATTCAGGGCGATTTATGGACAGGCAGACCCAAGCAGAATATTTGCTGCGCTTACTCAGGCAGGCGATATACTTTACCCGCAATTAGAAGAGAGAATGCCAGGAATTATTCCTGTTGGTGTTGATCAAGATCCTCATTTAAGGTTAACTAGAGACATTGTCAGCAGAAGCAAGTCTGAGAAATTCTTTGCACCAAGCTCAATCTATCATAAATTTACACCAAGCTTAAACGGAGCAATAAAAATGTCAAAATCTTCTCCTGACAGCTGTATTGAACTGCCTGAGGATTTAGCAAGTGTAAAGAAAAAGATAATGCGCGCATTTACAGGCGGGAGAGCAACACTTGAAGAGCATCGCAGATTGGGCGCAGAAGTAGAGAAATGCATGGTATTTGAACTGCTTAAGCAGCATTTGGTTGAGGACGACAAAGAATTAGACAAGATATACCACGAATACAAGTCTGGAAAGATGACCTCCGGCGAAATTAAGCAGCTTTGCTATGAAAAGATGGAGAAATTCTTAAATAATTTTGTGAAAAATATTGAGAAAGCGAGAAAAGAAGTGGATAAGCTGAGGTTTGTGAAGTTTGGATGAGTAGTTTAGTTTTGATGAATGTCTAAAAATGAGTGTGGAACAATAAAAGAGGATGTTTAGCGGTTGAATTAGTAAAATATTTAAATCTGTTACAACAAGGTAATTAATTATGATAAAATACGCACCCTTACCGCAATCCATACTGCTTACTGGAATAATTGGCATGATAATCAGCGCCATATTTACTTATTCTGGAAGAATCAGCTTAAGCTGGGGATTTGCATTCATGCTTGTCTTCATTATTATGATAATTGCTTCTTTTATATCAATGACGCCGAGCTTTGATGATGTTTGAGTGAATTCTTTATTTCTGTCTTATATTGAGTTGATACATAAACTTTATATATCAAATATGGATAATATTATCCAAAAATGGATAATAAGCTAAAAATCATTAATTTTCTTGGGAAAAACATAAATAAATCATATACTATGCATGAATTAAGCAATATATTAAGAATACCTTATGCTACATTCCATCGGACAATAAGTGAAATAAATGATTTATTAATAATAAAAGATGTTGGTAAATCAAAGGTAATACAAATAAATATTAAGAATCCCATAATCAAAGCACATTTAACTGTTTCATCTGATGAAGAGAGGAAGGAGTACCTTAAACATCAGCCAATTATAAAGAAAATAACCAACGAGATAAACACAAAAGAAATTATTGTTTTGTTCGGAAGCTATGCTAAAAAAACATATAATGAAAAAAGCGATATTGATATAATAGTTATAAATAAAAGTGGAAAGAAAACTATTTCTTTCTCAAAATATGAAATATTATTTAGGAAAAAGATTAATCCTATTTTTATAACTGAAAAAGAATTTAAAGATATGCTTGGCTCCGAAGAAGAAAATGTTGGAAAACAAGCATTACAATATAATATAATTTTGAATAATCCAGAGAGTTTCTGGGAGTGTGTTTTTAATGGAATCAAATCAGTTTAGTAAGTATGATAAAGATGAGTACAAGAAACTATTCAAAGAATGCTTAAAAGATAAAAGAATAAAGGTATCTCAAGATTTTTTTAAGATAAAATTATTTCTTAAAAAAGCAGAGAACAGTTTACTTATTGCAAAACATCATAAAGACATTAATCCAACAAAAGATCAACCACCTAAACTGTATTGGGATTATTGGGCAATAACAATATCTTATTATTCTATGCTCTATGCTGCAAAAGCAGCAATTTTGTCAAAAGGCTATGAAGTGTCAGATCATGACGCCGCACAAATCGCATTAGGCCATTTATTAGTACCAGATAAAATAGAAAAAGAAGATTTAGAATTATTAAATCAGTCATACAAAATATTTGAGGATGAATATATACATTATTTTGAAGATGCAAAAGTAGAGAGTCATGTTGCTAGATATGCCGCAATTAAAACTTACACTCAAAGAAGATTATTGGAAGTATTTAATAATGCTACAGAGTTTGTAGCAAAGATAGGATTAATATTGGAAGAAAGTTTGTAGCAAAAATTGAATTAATATCAAAAAGAATTAGTAAAAAATTAAAAAAGGTTAAAATGCCAGAACTATTCAAATTAATTGACGTTGAAAAGAATTTCAAGGCAAACAAAGTACTCAACAGGCTAAACTTAACTGTGAATAAAGGCGACTTGGTAGGATTAATCGGCAAAAGCGGCGAGGGCAAGACAACATTGCTCAGAGTTTTGATTGGCTTTTATAATATTGACAAAGGGCAGATTATATTTAACAGCGAGGATGTAACGAAAAAAACAGGAAAGATAAGAAAAGCCATTGGCTTCTGCACGCAAGATAATAGTTTTTATCCGGAGCTGACGATAGAGGAGAATCTGTTCTATTATGGTCGATTATATAATATTCCCAGAAAAAAGCTTAAGGAGCAGGCATCTTATTTATTAAATCTTGTTGACTTGGAAAGAAACAAAAAGATATTGGCAGGAAGAATTTCCGGAGGAATGAAGAGAAGATTAGACTTTGCAATTTCTCTTATTCATGACCCCGAAATCCTGATTCTAGACGAGCCAACTACTGGCTTGGATCCAATCATTAGAAAAAGTGTATGGGATCTTATAGAAAAAATCAACAAAGAAGGAAAAACAATTATTGTCTCAAGCCATTTATTGGATTTTATACAGGAAAAATGCAATAAAATCTGTATGCTTAACAAAGGCAAAACAATAATATATACTATGGGCGAATTAAAAAAGAAATATCCCGCGTTGAAAAATTTGACGTATATGTTTGAGAAGATTATAAGCGAAAGTATTAGGAACGAATGAGGTTTACAAGAAAAAGTTTGAAGTAGGAGGTAAGAGGTTTGAGGTACGACTAACATCGCAGTCGTAACCTCTTACTTCTTACCTCTAACCTCTTACCATCTCTACTAACCTTACAAACCCATGTTCCTATTACATTTAAATGGAGCGTACCATATGCTAAAAACCATATTCGTATTGTTAAGCGTAATCCTGAAAAACCTTAAAATAGTTTTAAGGAGCCCAAGCTCTCTGCTGCTGCTGGTTGTTGGACCATTAATACTGATATTATTAGTAGGTTTTGCATTAGGCGGAGATAAGGTTCATGATATTAACATTGGCGTAGTAAGCAAGAGTCCAGATACAGAAAATATTGGCGCAATTACCTCTACCCTTGCATCTGAAGAGGTTAATATTATTATTTACCAAAAATTAGAAAACTGTATTTTCAACTTGAAATTAGACAATGTGCAGGTCTGCGCATTATTTTCTGATGATTTCAAAATAAGCAGAAAAGATACTGCAGCAGGCAAGATTACATTTTATTATGATAACACGCGCTATAATCTTGCAGCATATCTTATTGAATACATAAAGAGCAAGATAGAAATAACTTCTGAGCAGATTACATTAGAGGCGACAACCAATATTCTGAATAATATTGAAGACGCGGTTGGTTTCATGAAAGAGGCCAGAGCAACAATTGATAATTTTATAGAAGATATAATTAAGATGAGAAATGACCTTGCTGAAGCAAAAATCAGCTTAGAGAAAATAAAAAAAGAAATGGATCCTGTATATGAAGAAGCTTTGGTGCTTCAACAAGCTTACAATGAAAATCAGCAGGATATAAATTCTAGTGTAACTCAGCTCCATGATAAAAAAGAAATATTGACAACCAGCATAAATGTATTAAATTATCAGATTGAGATTGTAAAGAAAAATTTAAATTCAACTTTTCTCAGCCCGAAAATAAAAGCAATAATAGAAACAACACCAACAATCAGCGGTCTTATTGATACTGATAATATGTCAGAAACCTTTGAGCAGCTTGAGCTTGCGCAAAAAGAAATGAATGACTTAAAAGTCCTTATGGAAGATTATGATGCATTAGTTCAGAAAACAAATAATGAGCTTGGCGGGAAGATAAACGCAACAGTTACAATGCTGGAAGAGATGAAAACATTCATTGATACATCTATCCAAAAAACAGACGAGAATATTATAATCTTAAACAATGCACTTATTGAACTTAACCAAATCAAAGAAAAACTGGACGAGAATATTGCAAAATTTTCCGGCATTGATGAATCGCAGGCAAAAAGCCTGATTAAGCCGATAAACTCTAAATTTGAAGGCCTGAAGGATTTAAGCAAACTTAATTTAGTATTTCCAGTTATTCTTGTGTTTATAATAATGTTCATCAGCATCCTGCTTTCAAACATTAATGTCTTAAACGAGATTAATTCGCAGAGTTATTTCAGAAATTTTTTAGTGCCTGTCAGAGAATATATCTTTGTTATCGGAATGTTTATTACAAACATGATTGTTATCATGTTTCAGGTAGGCATATTATTATTAATGGCAAATCTGAAGTTTAACATTGAAATCAGAGACGTTTTTCTGCCGCTGGTATTAATAATTATTTTAATAACCTCTATTTTCACATTATTAGGAATGGCAATCGCCTATTTTGTAAAGAATAAACAGACATCAATCTTAGTTGGAACGTTTACGGCAATGGCTTTGTTTTTGTTCTCTGATATTATTTTCCCGCCTGAAGTAATGCCAAAGCTTGCTGCGTTCTTTGCTAAACTTAATCCGCTGGTTGTAGGCGAGCAGATAATAAGAAAACTGATTTATCATAACATACTGCTGGAGCATCTTACGAGGGAACTTGCGATATTAGTTGTATTCCTTATCCTGATGATAATACTTGTGGCAATTGCTGCGAAGATAAATAAGGAAAGGAGCTGAATTGAGGTTTAATATATAAATTTCTAGTATTTGTTTAGTTCTTGGCATGTCCAACAAAGTTCACTATGAAAACTAGGTGCTAGGTGCTGGTGTCGATAATTATTTGTAACTAGCACCTAGCCACTAGCACCCAGCACCTATTTTTATTTTTCATGGGACGTGTGGCTGCGCCCTTGAACGTGTTG
>JACQSP010000081.1 GCA_016205905.1 Candidatus Woesearchaeota archaeon | reverse complement strand
TTGTTCATTTCCAAGGCGAATCCACCCGTCTCATGATTATTAGTTAGTTTATTTTGTCCTATAACTATTTTAAAAAAATTAATTCTTCATAAGATGATGGGCTTCATCCATAGTTCGTGTTAAGAGCGAGAAAGATATTAAAAAAACAAGAAATCTACTAAACAAATACATAGTCCATTTATGATTTACTTTGCTTTCTTGAAATCCTTATCTCTTTTAAAACTTTCAGCAAGGTCTATTACATATTTGCCTTCTTCAAGCTTGTAGACGAGCGGATTCTTTTTGTTGAATAATTTTACAAGGTCTACATGAAATTTGCCTGGCTGCATAATCTGTATTGTTTCCAAATCAAGAATTACAGGATGCTCCAAATCATCTTTATCGACGCCGATTATATCACAGACATCTTTCTCTATCTGCTGCTGCTCTTCTGTGCTTAATTTTAGCTGCTGCTGCTTTTTTTCAAGCGCTTCTTTTTTTACATAGAAGAAAAGTTTGCCGCCGCAATTACATCCGTTAAGAATCTCGCTTGAACCATCGTCATACATGTTGTTACATCTAACGCATTGGTGGGGCATGGTTTACCTCTTTTGTTTTGACGAAGTGTTTTTTATCTCCTTTATTTATTTTTTATTTAGGAAAATTAGGTGTTGTGAATAACTGAATCTTATTCGGATCTTGTTTTATTTCTTTAACTATTGTTGCAGGCCCCATTACAGTAAAACCTCTTCTGTCGCCTAAAAGAAAATTTATCATGTTTTCTCTGATTTTGTTCAGGAAATCCACATCCTTGTCTTTTGGGTATATGACGCCGATTTCTATGCCTTTGAAATCATCGTCTATGGTTTCCATAGTTCTTTTAATTAATTCTGCTTCTTCCTCTTTTTTTAACCTTCCTTCAAGAAGGAGAATCTTGTTCTCTTTTACAATCTCCAAAAGTTTAGAAACTCTCTTGTCTGAAGACAATCTTTCTATTTCATCAAAAGGCATAAATTGCAATGTTAACATCTTTATGATTCACCTATTTGGTTTTGTTTTGGTAATTGGATAATCTCTCTTTATGCTTATCTTAATAATTTTAATGATTGGATTATTCTATTTTTTGATTGCTTATCTACTTTTTACTTGCGCACATTACTTGCTTATCTTGAAAAGGCTTTCGTAAAACTCTTCAATGTTATTGCCATATTTTGCGGAAATGCCAACTACATCATACTGAGGGAATGCAGACTGAATCATTTTTATGTCTGCTTTTTTCAGGTCGATTTTATTAGCCACAAGCAATACAGGAATGTCTCTAGCTTGAAGATTGCCTACAATTGTGATGTTTACCTGTGTGTATGGGTCTTTTGTTGCATCTAAAACAATTACTACTACATCCATGTCATCCAGCCATTTTATAGCATCAATGACACCTTTTGTTGCTTCTTTTGCCCTGTTTTTCGCCTCATTTTCTTTCATGCCAACTTTAATAAAATCTTCATAATCTATTTTAGTTGCGATACCAGGCGTATCAACAAGGTTGAATGATAGTTCTTTGCCTTTTGATTTTATAGTTACCTGTTCCTTTATCTGTATCTCTCTTGTTTCATGCGCGACACTAGAAACAGAACCCATTTCCTCTCCTAACCAATCTATACAAATCTTGTTGGCAAGTGTTGTTTTCCCACCATTTGGGGATCCATATAATCCAATCTTGAGATTTTTTCTTTTGCCAAAAAAATCTCCAAAAATACTTCGGATAAATTTCTGCATTAAGGTTATCATTTCAATATTTGCAGATGTTTTTGTTATATATATACTTTTCGTTTAAGAAAATGTTTAAGAAACTGTTTTTTCTCACATTAAAAATGATGAAAAAAACTGAAAAAGAAAATAAAACCCAACTAAAAAACAAACAATTTTTAAAGAATAAATTCCATATTAATTATCATGATTGAAGAAGTAAGGTTAGAGGTTATTTCTGTATTAAAAGAGGTAATAACCCATCTTGAAAGAAGAAATATAATGGGATTGAGAGAATTGAGCGATCACATTATTCACACAGCATCTATATTTCAGGATGAATATTCTATCAGCACTGCTGTTATTGTGTTTGCCATGTCTAAAATAATTCAAAGAGAGAATTATATTGATGCAAGAATTATTTCTATACTTAAAAAAGCAGTTACCCATCTTCAGCGTTATAAAGTTAACAAATATACTAAAGATATACATAAACTTATCGCACTTCTTTCAAAAACAGATTCGCAGTTGAATCTTTATATTCAGCATATCATTGATGAAGCAAACGTAAAAAAAGCATCTAAGATTTATGAACATGGCATTTCATTGGGCCAGACTGCCCAATTGCTCGGAATTTCGCAATGGGAACTTATGGGGTATATTGGCCACACAAAGATTCCTGATACTTTTGTCGAGAAGATAACTATAAAAAAGCGATTGGAGCATACTAATGCATTATTCGGGCTTTAGTTATATTTTATTTACTTAAAAAGCGAATGAAAGCAAATGCAGTGGCTTTAAGTTGCAGATTGTTGGCAGGTTTTTTACTTTAATTATACATGATTTCAGATTTAATTAACGGAAACTAAAAAAATGAAAGCATTAATATTTGACACAGGACCAGTAATAAGTTTGACTTTGAATAATTTATTATGGTTACTGGAACCGCTATACGAAAAATTTCATGGAAATTTTTATATAACTAAAAGTGTTTACGAAGAGCTTATTGACAAGCCATTGTCCACGAAAAAATACAAGTTTGAAGCATTGCAGGTCTTGCCGTTTATTACCAAAGGCATTTTAAAAACCATAAAAGATGAGCGAATAACACAGATTGCCCAGCAATTATTAGACAGGGCAAATAATACTTTTAAAGCAGACGGAAATTGGATAAAAATAGTCCATTCCGGCGAGATTGAAACAATCGCAACTGCCATATACCTTCAATCAGACACTATTGTTATAGACGAAAGAACAGGCAGGATGCTAATTGAGGATCCAGAAAGCATAGCAACAACATTATCTATGAAACTGCATACTAAAATTGAGGTAAATCAGGTAAATTTGGATTATATAAAGAAAGAGCTAAGCGGTTTAAAAGTTATACGAAGTGCAGAATTAGTGTCTGTTGCTTATAAGTTAGGGTTGTTGGACAGGTATCTGCTTCAGGACGAGAAAAAGATAATAAAAGATTTGGATAAGGCTGTTTTGGAAGGTGCATTGTGGGGAATAAAATTAAACGGCTGTTCTATCAGCAGGGATGAGATTTACAAAGTGATTAAGATTTTGACGTAGAATGGTTTATTGTAGAATTCTTATCTTTTCTTAGATTTCTTTGATTCAACTTTTAGCTTTTTAATTTTTGAAATCTTTACTTTAATTGTTGTTTTTGCTTTCACATCATTTTTTTTCGCTGGCCTGTTAATATTCTTTTTCAGATCCTGCGATTCTTTCATAAACTGCTTAAGCTCTGTCTCTAATGATTTCAAGCTAGGAACATTAACCTGCTCAAGCTTTTTTGCTTTTCTCAGGTTCCACCATATTTTTATTTTATTGAATAGTTTCTTGCACATAAATAGTTTATTATTTCAGAAATTTATAAAGTTTGTTATCAAAATGTAAAAAAGTAAGAGGTATAAAGTAGGAGGTAAAAAGGACGTAATAGTGTTACCTCCAACTTCTTACCTTTTACTTTCTTACCTTTTTAAATGATTAATTATTTATATTTAAATTACTTTTTGCCAATTATTAACTGATAAAACAGGTGATATCATGGCACTAATTGCTGCAAATTGGAAGATGAATAAAACCTTAAATGAGGGTATTACATTTATTAATGAACTTAATAAGAACATAGATGATGTTTCTGGCAATGAGATCTTAATTTGCCCGCCATTTACTCTGCTAAATGAAATCTCTAAAATAAAGCATGAGAACCTAAAAATAGGGGCGCAAAATATGTACTATGAGGAATCTGGCGCGTTTACAGGCGAGATATCTCCTTTAATGGTAAAAGAATTCTGCGAGTATGTTATTGTTGGACACAGCGAGAGAAGAAACCTGTTTAAAGAGCCAAATCAATGGATAAATAAAAAGGTTTTATGCGTAGTTAATCACGGATTAAAGCCAATTCTTTGCATAGGTGAAACCGAAGAGGAGAAA
The DNA here is from genome assembly GCA_016205905.1 of Candidatus Woesearchaeota archaeon. GTDB lineage: Archaea > Nanobdellota > Nanobdellia > Woesearchaeales > DSVV01 > JACQSP01. The sequence continues at coordinate 4,160 of JACQSP010000081.1, read as the reverse complement.
AAAAAGAAAAAAACAAACGAAGTATTAGAAACGCAATTAAAAGCCTGCCTGAAGAATGTTTCTGAGAACCAAATCAAACAGGTTGTGTTTGCTTATGAGCCAGTCTGGGCAATTGGCACAGGCAAGAATGCTACACCGCAGGAAGCGCAGGATGCTCATGCATTTATCAGGGGTTTGTTGACTGATATGTATTCGCAGACAACAGCAAGGCCATTAAAGATTTTATACGGTGGCAGTGTAACGCCTGAAAACGCAGCTGAGCTTATTCAGCAAAAGGATGTTGATGGTTTTTTAGTCGGTGGAGCCAGTTTAAATGTAGATAGCTTTGTAGAGATTATTAAAAAATCGAAGAAATGAGGCATTGAACAGATAAAAAACACATTTTATACGCAATAATCATCTGCTTCCAGAGTTCCACATCATCTGAAAAAATTTGTCATAGGACTCAGCAGCTTCTTTTTGATGGATTATTGTGCCTAATGGCTTATCTGTCCAGATAATGATACCTATTTTATCATTTCTGACAATTGTTTCTGTCAGCGGCTCAAATCCTGCTTTTGTAAACTTGTATTTTGCATTAGGATATTTGTTGACGTCACACCACTTTTTAAGGGATTCGTTGAACATTAGTTTTGCTGTAATGCCTTTCTTTGCACGCATTTTATGATAACTTACCCACCAAGCATCGCCAAGCATTAAAGATTTAACAGTTGAACCGAAAGTGTGATGTTCTTTTCCTCCTGCTGCAAGAAGCTCTAAAAGTAATTCTTTAATACCTTTTACACCCCTGAATGTTATTATTTCAGGTTTTTCTTTTGCAATTTTCTGCTTCAATAATAATTCCGGCAGAATTTCCTCAAAACGCTCTTTTTTTTCATTGATATAATCAGTAATATGTTTTGGATTGGTTGCTTGATAATGGTTTCGTTTGCCTTCTTTGACAAATGTTACAAACCCTTTGTCAATAAGCTTGTTTAAAGTCATGTGTACAACAGAATTTTGTAACCCGCTTTTTTCCAGTATTGGGCCAGCTGTTGACGTGCCTAATTCTAACAGTGATAAATAAATCTTAATTTCTGCGTTTGTTAAGCCAATGTCTTCTAATATTTTTGTGTCCATTGTATATATATAATCTTGTTTACAACAATTGTTTTCAATAATCTAATAATTTTTTATTATTTGTGTAATAATTGCTATAGATTATTTAAGCTATTTAAATTTTTCTATTAATCCTCCAAAATTGGAGAACAAATGTTTATATACTTGTCGGATAATGTTATTACTATCAAATAACAATAAAATCAAAATAAAAAGGTGATACGATGGAAGGAAATGCAAGTGTAGTATACAAAAGAGTGTATGAAAAAAATAGCAAGAAGAGCAACAGCCTAAACTTCAGTTTTGGCGTAGGTATAATTGCTATAATGTTAATAATACTATTTTTGTAAAAATAGGGGATAAAAAATGTCAACCTCAATTACAGAACAATCTGAATGGGCAAGAGTTTCCAAAGAATTAGAAGCTGAAAATCTAAAATTAGCTTCGTATGATAGTACTTTGTTAGATTTACTTGGAAATGTTATAGGTAAAAGACTACTTGATTATGGTTGTGGTCCAGGTGTATTAGCTTCAGCTTTGCAAAGAGGTGGAGCAGATATTAGGGCTTATGACATTTCTGAAGAAATGAGAAAACTTTGTGGAAATAAAATTGGACATGAAAGAGTTTATGCAAATGTTGATGCTATACCTAAAGAGAGTTTTGAAGGTGTAATCTGTAATTTAGTGCTTTGTATTGTTAATGAAGAAGAGGTTAGAAGAATCTCTTGCAATATAAAAGATGTTTTACAACAGGAAGGAAGGGCTTACATTGGTTTTTGTAATCCATTGATATTTAATGTCCCTGAATCTCGATTAGATTTGAGAGACAAATCAGAACATAGTTATGAACAGAATCATCTTTACTGGAAAACTAAAAAAGAAGGGGGATATCGTATTGTTGAGGAGCACAGACCAATAAAATGGTATGAACAAGTGTTTACAGAGAATGGATTAGTAGTTCTTAACAAACACTTCACTTCAGAATACGAACTTAAAGGTAGAAAAATTCAAGATTTTATAATTTTTGAATTAGGGAAAAAGTAATGAAAGAAAACAGTAATGAAATAAAAATGAATATTAAAAAAAGTTTAGTAAGTATGGTAGCAGCATGCTGGTTAGCTTTAGTACCAATAGCTTCGGCTAAAGCTGCAAATGGAAGTATAGAAGCGATGTGCGGAGAAAAACAATGCGTCCAAGACTTAAAAGTGAGCGGTGCATTAACGCCAGAAATAGGGGTTTTTGCCAGAGAAATAACTATAATAGACTATGCTAAACAAGTAGGACATTTTGGATTGGTAGACCTGACACATAAAGTTGCAGGTGGATTAGATGGAGTATTAGAAGTTCAGTATATCCTTGGATTAGGAGCAATGCCTAGCGCAGGAGCACAGTATTTCCAAGTCGTTGATGAGTTAAGCTTTTATGTTTTAGTCAAATCTAGCTTGACTGAACCAATTTATGGTGGAATACTTGCAAGCGTAGGTTATACGCCATTTTTAACTCAAGAATTAGGATTAACTTTTAATGTTGAAAATGTCAGTAACTTAAGTTCAAAAGGACATGAATTAAGTGAGCAGAGACTAAGAGCGGGTGTAACGATTAGCAATAAACTTCAAGTAGGTGCCGCTGGAGATATTGTTGAACAGGGAGAAGAAGACCAAACAACTTACAATTTAGGTGGATTTGTATGTTTGAAATTTTAATTTTTTTTTTGTAAATCGAAAACCAATCATCATAGATGATCGCTACGGCTCAACATCGTTGGTATGCTCGTCTTCGGGTTAGGGTAGGATTTATAGTAAACGCACTAAATTTTCGTAATTCGTCGTTGCGTTTACTATAATGTCGGACATAATTACTTATATCAATTTGTTATGTCCGACAAATGTAGTAACTAACACAACTAATGCTATATAAGGTTAGTTACTACATATAAGGCGAATTAAACAAATTTATTCTATTATTTAATTCGCCAGCTATACGTTTTTATTGAATAGTTTAGTAAAAAAGAAAAAGTAAAAGTATAATCAAACAGAAAAATAAAAAGTATAAAAAAAGAAAAAATAAAACGGAGGCAAAAAAATGACACACATATTTGTTTCAAGCGGAATAACCCCAGTACATAGTTTTGATTTATGGGGGACTTTAGTTATTCAGGATGTTTTAGGCCCTCGTGTTTTGGAAGCATATAACCAATTAATGAACGGGAAAGAAAGCCCTGAAATAATTGCCCAAAACATAGCAAATTACGACGGAGTTTTGAAAGGTGATAAGAAAGCGCTTGAAAATAAGAAAGTACATGTTGACACAATCGAAGATCCTTTGTGGACTGCTTATCTTCGGGGAGAAATAGATGTTAATTTTGATGGTGCATTATATCAGGATGCATTAACTGTAATGGATGACATTGCAAAAGCCGGCGAAGGTTTATGTATCTTGACGACTGGAAATTCACCGTGGGTTCACAAAGCAGTCGCTTCCCTAAATCCAATAGTTGGAGATGTTTTAGGAAAAGTTTATTCAGGTAATAAAGCAAAACCAGAAGCTTACGAAGTTGCAGCAAATGATCTCAGCAGAAATATGACTCAGATGGTTTCTCATACAGAAGATCAAATGAAAGGTCTTGCAGGAATTCTTCAGAGCGAATTAAGGCATCAAGTTGTGTTAGTCTATGTTGAACGTGCTAATTTAGCTGTTGCTGACGATGTCTTAGCACAAGGCATTGATCATTACGTAACTGATTTAACTAGGCTTTTATACACAACACTAGTAAAAAAGTAATAGAACCTGAAGAAACCGATATTACCGACGACATAGGAAACAAATGATACTGCTAAAGAAGTGATAGAACCTGAAGAAACCTATAATGTCGGACATAAATATTTATTGAAAATTTAATAAATTAAATTTTTAATCTTTCAGATTAAATATGACTTAATAACCAAAGTTACATTTAATCTGAAATATACAAAGTGTTATGTCCGACAAATATATAGTCACGGACATTAGTAGTATATAAGTAGTTCCGTGACTATATTCGTGGACTTTAACAATATTAATAC
>JACQSP010000076.1 GCA_016205905.1 Candidatus Woesearchaeota archaeon | reverse complement strand
GGCTTTTTTCATTCGAAAACTTTTTATATAACTAACTTAATAAAATTCTCGATGGCGAGAGTTAAAAAGATAATGCTAACTGATGTGCCAACATTGAAAAAAGAGGCAAAAATTGAGGATGCAGCTAAATTACTGGCTCAGAACCAAATTGGCTGCGTGATAATAGTCGAGAACAACAAAACAATCGGCATAGTAACAGAGCTTGATTTTTTAACAAATGTAGTTTCTAAAGGCAAGAGCTTAAAAGACCCTGTAAGCAAAATAATGACCTCGCCAGTTACACTTATGACGCCAAACATGAAATTAGATGAAGCGCTAAAGATTATCGACACGAAAAGATTTAGGAGGTATCCTGTTGTCGAGAATGAAAAATTGGTGGGGTTAGTTACCAAAAAAGATGTCGTAAATGCTATAAGCGATAACATGAGATTTCACAGGAACATACAAAATATTGTGCTGATACTTTTTGTTTTATTCGAGTTTTTTGTGTTTGTGATTTATAGATATTTTTACGCCTATCTGCCTTTTGGGGTTTAAAATGATGAAAATAAGGAACATTATGACGAAGGGTGTTGTCACAATAGACAAAAACTCAGGCATAATGGAAGCAGCAACACAGATGATTTCTAAATCAGTAAGCAGCTTAGTGGTTTTTGACAAAAATAAACCTGTTGCCATAATAAGCGAGCATGACATCGTAAAAGGGTTTGTATCCAAAAAAACAAAAGTCTGGGATATTATGGGTGATGAATTTATGATTGTATCACCACTTACAACATTTTCTGAAATAACAAAATCTCTAAGAGAAAGAAAAATTCAAAGGTTCCCTGTTGTGGAAGATGGAAAGTTAATCGGCTTGATAACTGAAACAGACATAATACAGGCAACAAGAGATTTCACAAGATTACATCAGATAGTGCAAGAAGCTATATTGACTATTTTCGGATTGGCAACGGCCTTCTTTTTATTTTACTTTAGTCCAATAGGGGCATCAATTTTTGCGTCATATTTTATTAGAAAAATATAAATACCGCAGGGAAATGTTAAAGTTTTAGGGCCTGTGGTCTAGCGGTTACAACTAAGATTGCCGCAAATGACATCGCCTCGACAACAACGACATAAATATGTTGGTTTGAAACGGCGAAGGTCACCAGTTCAAATTAAGTGCAATTATTTGCAGTTAATGAGACTCTGGTCAGGCCCATTCATAATTTAAAAGGTGGTGAGACTATTAAATCAAGACTTTACCCTAGAATATTTTTTTCTGTATTGTTTCTTGCAATTATATTTATTGCATTTTACATTACAAGACCATTTTTGGCAGCACTTATTACGGGAGCAATCATCGCTTATTTGTCATATCCGCTTTACAAGCGAACATTAAGGTACATACATAATAAAGATATTGCATCATTCATAGTCGCAGTCTTTATAGTTTTACTGCTTACAGTGCCGTTTGTTATCATCCTCGGCTTGGTTTCAAAAGAGGCCTATACAACTTACACTTCATTGAACCAGCATAATCTGGGCACTAATTTCTTGAGGATAGTGTGCAAAGATGAAAGCTGGTTGTCGTGCAGGGCTGTAAAGTCATTTGTTGATTTTTTGCCGGAAAAAGATGTGGACTATTACTTGCAGATAACAATTCAAAAAATTACAGGATTTATTATAGATAATGTTTCAAAATTTCTTGCTTCAATACCCTCTATCCTGCTAAACTTTTTTGTTATGATATTTGTTGTGTACTACCTGCTTAAAGACGGAGAGGCCATAACAAAGAGAATAAAAGGCATACTCCCTTTAAAAGAATCCCATAAGCAGCATGTGCTTGAGGAATTCCATAATGTTACATATGGGGTATTTTATGGCAGCATTTCATTAGCAATTTTGCAAGGATTTTTAGGAGGCATAGGACTTTTAGTATTAGGAGTTCCATCGCCTATTTTATGGGGTTTTGTGATGATGTTGTTCGCATTAATACCCTATTTCGGCACTGCGATAGTATGGCTGCCTGCAGCATTAAACTTGATATTTATTGGCTATCTGCAGAATGATAACTCATCTATAATTCGGGGTGCTATACTTATTGCATATGGGTTGTTCGTCATAAGCAGCATTGATAACCTATTAAAGCCAAAATTAATCAGCATAAAGACGAACATTCACCCTATACTAGTACTTCTCGGTGTTTTTGGGGGCTTGAACTTGTTCGGTTTCATAGGATTGATTTTAGGGCCTGTGATGCTTGCTCTGCTTATGACGTTTGTCGATATATACGAGGAAGAAAAAGCCGAACTTGAAAAGTATTTTTAAAAATGAAGCTGAAAGTTAAAGATGTAGACATTTCTAGCGGTGGTCCTTTAATTGCTATTATGAATCACAAAGATGCAGCAATGCTTGACCTTCATGTAATGGATAGAATAAAAATAAAGAGAAGGGGTAAAATTGAGACAGTAGTTGTTGATATTGCTCAAAGTGATAAAGTAGTGCCAAAAGGCAAAATTGGGGTTTTTGAAGAGGTTATTGGTTCTTTAAAGCTGAGAAATAATGATAATGTTGAGATTACAATTGCTCGAAAGCCCTTATCTATCGATTTCATCAAGAAAAAATTAGATGGGCAGAAACTATCTAAGCAAGAGATTGACCAAATAGTTTGGGATATTGTCCATAACAAATTAAGTGCAGTTGAATTAACATATTTTGTTGCTGCATGCTATACTAATGTAATGACCACAGAAGAAACAATCTTGCTGACAAAAGCAATGGTCAATCACGGTGATGTATTGAGGTTGAACAAGTACCCTGTTATTGACAAGCATTCCGTTGGCGGCATTCCCGGAAATAGAACAACAATGATTGTTGTGCCTATAATAGCTGCCGCAGGTTATTATGTACCAAAAACTAGCTCACGCTCTATAACGAGTCCTGCAGGAACTGCTGACACAATGGAAGTTCTTGCAAATGTAACTTTTCCAATAAAGAAAATGAAGGAGATTGTGCTCAAAATACATGGGTGCATTGTTTGGGGCGGCGCTTTAAATCTTGCTCCTGCCGATGACAAAATCATTGCTGTAGAAAGACCTTTGGAGATAGATGCTGAAAGCCAACTGCTTGCTTCAATAATGGCAAAAAAACATTCTGTTTCAAGCACGCATATTCTAATTGATGTTCCAATT
>JACQSP010000082.1 GCA_016205905.1 Candidatus Woesearchaeota archaeon | reverse complement strand
CCATAAGCTTATCTTAATCAGCATATTCAAAGAAGTAAAAAAAGGAAGGGATATAAAATTAAATAATTCACTGCGGGATGTGGATTTGCAGGAAAATATTTCTTGCCTTAATGATTGGATTGAATTCCATTCAGGAGATATTCAAAAATATGAAAATAAGATGCGAAAGATAGCGGCAAGCAAAAAAATGGAAAATCCAATAATAAAAATTGAGCGTATTGAAAAATGGAAAAACAGCAATGAAATTGAAGAAAAAAATCCAAAAACTGAAGGTTCATTTAATTTCACTAAGAACTTCAAGCCAAAATCGCTGTTTAAATTTTTAATAGTTTGTTTTGTTTTAGCATTAGCAATTGTTGGAGTTTATAATTTAAAACCAAGAATAACCGGATTAGCTGCAATAACCGAGCAATTAAACTATACAAGCAATATCAACCAAGAATTCTATAAAAGCAGCGAGTATACATGGAATTTGGATAATGCCGGCGATTTGAGAAGCATAAGGATTTATGGAAGCAAGACAAAGCATGGAAGCGCAAATGTATACATAGAAAATAATGAAATTAGATACTTACTGCTTAACAGCTCTGAATTAGCTGAAAAGGAGTCTGGAATATTCGGCATTACGGGCTTTGCTGTCAAAAGCGATATAAAAAAATCTTTGAAAGGAGAGCTAAGCGAAGAGGAGAAAGAAATTCTTGAGTTGCTAATCGAGGATATAAACACAACAAGAAACAATATAAGCATAGAAATAGAGGCAAAAAAAGGCGAAGTAAGCAAAGAAATTAAAGGAAATGCGACATATTCACAAAACTATTTAATAAACAATCTATCACTTAGCCTGAATGGCTCTGATGAAAAAATACAGATAAAAATTGAAGCTGAGTTTGAGGAGCTTGCAGAAGAAAATACTGCGCCTCTTTGGAATTCCAACATCACAAATTTTACAATTGATAAAACTTTAACATTAAACTTGTCAGAGTATTTCTATGACGCTGATAATGACTCCTTAACTTACAGCTCCAGCTCTGCCCCTAATGTTGCTGCGATAATTGTTGGCGATGTGATAACAATAATTCCAGATGAAACCGTTAATGGCACAATACAATTGACTTTGGCTGCATTTGATGGAACTGCTATCGGATTTCAAATACTGTCATTCGACATTAAAGCTAAGGAATTCAAAGAAGAGATTAACAAAACAATAAACATTTCCTTGGATTATGGAGACAACCCAGTTTATGATGCTAATAACGATGGAGTTGAAACATTAACCGGAGTTGTAGATATTACTCCTGCTAAAAGCGCTTTTAGCTGGGAAGCTGATGAAGAGAAATTATGCGCAAAGTATGAGGTTTATTCTTTTGAAAACAAGGAAAGCGAATTTGCATGCTTTGGCAGCAATAACTGCTGCAATTTCCTGCAATTGGAAAGCTCAAAAGAGTTATGGAATGAAAGCTTGTACTTGGCTTATGGAAGCTATGGCAGCACTGCCAACAACATAGTTTCAGCGCAAGTATTCTTTGTTGACTACAACCTAAGTCTTGAAAACCCATATTCTGAGATTGCTGCATCTTCAAGGGCGGGCTTAACAGCCAAGTTTTTAGAGGACTTCATCCAGTTCGAGGATGTCTGCTTGGATACCTGCTTTGTTTATGGGTTCAATTCAAGCTCTTACAAGCTGGTTATTGAAATAGACAATGCAACATTAAGGATTGACAAAATAGCTTATACAATTGAAAAAGCAGCGGCAAATGAAACAATAACAAATGCAACTAACATAACCAATCAAGCTCCTGCGCTCATAAAGAGCATTGAAAATATAAGCATTGCATCAAACAAAAATTATACTTTAAACTTAAGCCAGTATTTTTCAGACCCTGATAATGACACATTAGTTTACAGCTATTACAAGACGGATAATCTAACTATCTTGCTTGAAAACAGCATTGCTTTAATAATTCCAGACAGCAGCTTTGAAGGAATTGCATTCACTTACATCATAGCAAATGATTCTGAAAGCTCTGCTGCTTCTAATGTGTTCATGATTAATGTAAGCCAAGCCAATCTAAGCGAGGAAATCAAGCCAAAAGTCAGGGTTGGAAAGCCAGTCAAATGGCAGAAGAAAATATTAGTTGATGTAAGCAATGTAAGCTCTGTTAATTTCACACTGCCGGAAACTGCCTCAAACATTTCTATTAAAATTCTAAATCAAACAGAGCAAAGGGAATTGCAGGATGAAAAAATAAAGATAATCGAAGACAGCAAGGTAAAAGACAAGGAGCTTTTTGAGCT
>JACQSP010000075.1 GCA_016205905.1 Candidatus Woesearchaeota archaeon | reverse complement strand
ATAGTAAGTGACACGATTTGTATAAAAATTTACGTCACTTACTATAATACATTAAGAGAATAAATATTACTTAATCCCTAAAATATCAAAAATTTAAGAAGTTTATTCCTGCTGTAATTGTTCAGTCGAAGTATTAAGTTTTCTCATATTCCATTTTCTTATGCTGGAAATACTTTGGTATGCCTGCTCATTAAGAACATAATATTGAAACGGCAAAACAACATGATTGGATGTGCCTTCATATCTGGCGTTATAAATCTTTAGTTTGTCGCCCTCTACAGCACTCATAATAGGATTATTAAACTGATCAAAAGCCATGTCTAATTCACCATCATCAAATTGATGTAGATGTGGTTCCCAAGTATAAGTTGCATACATGCTGCCAGTTTCATCACCCAATATCAATTCTAATTTTCCTTCTGTTCTTGCTATACCCCTAACTTCAACTTCAGGAAAAACACAGCGAGAGTCATGAGCTAATTCCTTTTGGTGTATTAAAAAATCATTAACATTGTCAAAATGATAAGGCCAAAATAAATAATTGCCAATGTTTAAGGCAAGCCTTGCAATTTCTCCTCTTAAAAGAAGCGATACATAATCATCATACTTTAAATGTTCAATTGGCCGAGTAAAACATTTTTGTGGTATCCACACTGGTTTTCTTTTCATTTTAATTCACTATATTTTAACTTCACCACTATAATTTAAAGTTAGTAGTATTTCGTTTAAACATTTAAGCGATTCTTTTAGTTGGTTTTTCATATAGGTTTATATAATTTGTGAGTCAGTCTTTTTCTTATGTTTTGTTGCGCTATTCTTGTTCTTATTTCTTCTTTTCCTGTACGGCTTCACTTGTTCTTTCTGCTTATCTGTCTTTTCTCTAGCCTTTTTTCTCGTCGTTATCTTTGGTTTTTTTACAATTTCTTTCATCTGTTCTCTAGGTTTTATTCTTACTATTATTTTTTAATTCTTCTCTATGTTTCCGTCTCATTTCTTTCTGCTCTTCTGTTAATGGTTCACGTTTTGGCTTTTTGGCTGCTTTCTCTTCTTTTTCAAATATGAATGCTTTTGCCTTAGCATAAGATACTGGATTTTTAATTTTCCTGCATAAATTGTCTGGAGCACATAATCCAATCTCCTGATAAGCCTGCATACAATTTGGCGGCATGATCTTTTCGCGCTTTTGCATTTTTCTGTATCTCAACTGCGAATTAACAATAACCTCCCTTAACTTTTCAGGATTCTTACTATTCCATTCTCTGACAATTTTGTCAACACTATCATTCTCATAACCGCAGCATTCAAGAAAATTAATCAGAGCAAACATAAACCGTTTTTTTCCGTCCTGAATCCCTTGCAATCCTTTTAACATGCATGGAGGAAACATTGAAACAGGTATTGCTTCTTCAGGAACTTCATATTCTTTATTATCTTTAGCAATGCCTGTTAGGGTTTCATCTCCTTCTTGCATAATTGGCTTGTAATCAAATGCTTCTATAATTAACCGTGATGCTTCACCCTCTTTAGTATTGGTTATATCCAAAAATTTAAGGTTAGGGATAACAGTAGACGGCGTTGCATCTTCTTTTTTAAAATCTAAAATGTTGTCAAGAGGGATAACAATGCTGCAAAGTCCGGATTTTTCATGCAAAGAATAAGGCGCTCTGTAAAGATGCCGTGAAGATATAAGAATAGTATCAATGTCTAATATTAAAGATGAATTAAACTTTTCTTCAAATGTTGTATTGCTGCATTTGTAACATCTGGGTTTTGAAATAGTTATCTTTTCCATAATCTGTTTACATTTTGGACACAGGTTATACACATTGTTTTCTTCTACTTTCTCTTGACAAGAAGGGCAGACAAAATATTGTTTAGAACTTTTTTTTGACTCTGCACCACATTTCTTGCAATAAATTTTGAACAGTTCACTCTCTGGCTGAGAAGTCATCTCAGCAATTTCTTTCTTTGTCTTATTCTTCAGCAGTTCATTCAGTAAAATCGGTTCTATTCTGTCTTTAAGATATAACGAAATTCTTCTTGGCGCTTCTGGAAACAAAATCCTTGTTTCTGTTAATTTTCCCAGAATAGGAATTGACTTAGGAAATGCTTCAAATGGAACACCAATGTGAAACCCTTTACTGCCTGAAAATTTTACAGTTACAGAGGTTATACCATGCTCTTTAAGCTGCTGAACAAGCAAATGCGCAATGAGTTTACTATACTCCCAGTATTTGCAGTCAATGTCTAAAACCAAGTCCCATCCTTTTCTTAACTCGTCAAGCTCCCGTTTACTTAACTCTGGTTTTAGAGCAAGAACATTATTCCAGTGCTCTTCACTGACATGAAAACTAGTAACACCTTGTTTTGCAAATTCTAAGATTTCATTAGGATAGTTTAAAACATCTGGCCTTTTTCCGAAACCATTTTCACCAAACCTTACAGAAACTTCTCTATCCTTACTGCTGCTTAATAGTGCTTCTTGGATATCTTTTCGCTTATAATGTTTTAAAATTATACTGAAATTTAACATTCTTACCACCAATTAAAATAAATGTATTTGTCTAGCTGATTCTGTCTAGTTGATTACAAACTGGGTATTATACCCCGCAGCTTGCTGCGATAGCGCACCCAGTTTGTAATCTTAAAAATGCCGTTCACGAAGTGACAAATTTGCCGCATACCCCACAGCTTGCTGTGGCTGGGTAGGCAAATTTGAGGCATTTTTTTTGATT
>JACQSP010000077.1 GCA_016205905.1 Candidatus Woesearchaeota archaeon | reverse complement strand
GGTTAAGAGAAGTTTTTCTGCTCGCTGAAAGCGAGACTATCTGTCTCGAATAGGTTGTGTTACAATTCAGAGATATGTATACTAATTGGTATAGTGGTGGACTTTAATATCTGTATCAATATTGTTAAAGTCCACGAATAGCGAACGAACTAAAACTACTTATCAATATTGTTTATAATGTCGAACATAAAGACTTATCTTTATAGTTATGTTCGACAAATGTAGTAACTGACATTATTGATATAAATGTTTACGTCAGTTACTACAGTTCGTTCAATGTTGCAAACACATAAAGTCTTACCACTAAAATTAGTGTGTTTACAACATATAGTCACGGAGTTTTATATTTAATTATTAATGTCCGTGCTTACACGGTGGACTTCGTCCCACAAACAGATTGGGAGCGGTAAATAATATTGAAAGCTGGAACAAGATATCAAGAAGAGCGAGAAACAGGAAATCAGCTAGATAAAAACGTTTAAAGTAAACACTTATCTACCCTTATTTTCCAACTACACTGTCCAAGCCAGAAGTATCTTTTGTATCAATTAATCTAAATTCTACTTTTGTATCTATAACTGAATTTGTTGAAGAAGAGCTTGTTGAATGAACTGGTGCAGTTATATGTTTACCTTGATGTTTATTTTGCCCGCCAACATTAAAATAATCAATATTGCATTTACTTGCGAATTGCAGGATAGCAAGAACAGCGCCTAAAACAAGCGCACCCTCAACAGCTAATGAACCAAGAAAATGTGATTCTCTGTTATTATCCTGTTCATACTGGATTTGTTGTCCATATTGGTTATAATAATTGTGTGTCATACACACACAAGATAACAATAAGAATATAAATCTTTTTGTTGTAGTGGGGAGGACGACTATATATTATAATTTAAAGATTTAATCAACTAAAAATAGGGGGTATCTAATTATTTGTATATCCAATTTTCAATTTCATTTAAAATAGAATTCATATTGCTCTAGCTTTTCTCTCTGCTTAAAAGCTGTTTTTTCATTTTTTTAATTCCTTTGTTCTTCTGCATTCTAATGGTAGCTTATCACAAATACCTTCATGAGAAACTGCTAAATAGAACCTGTCATTTATGGTACAACCAGGAGTTTCATCAAAGTAAACATGAGCAAAGATTGCTACTGAATCATAATCTGAAAATTGTGCAAGATGTGATTTGATTTGTGATTTTGAAAAAGAATATAATCGTTTATTTGTTCCAAACCAAATTTCAGATTTCTCAGGGTTAAGGTTTACTAAGACCATAGATTCTTTGAGTTCAGACATATATCTATGTTTAATTACTTCTAATCCATAATTTTGGAATTGAAATGAATTAAGAATTACTTCGTCTTTTTCTCTTTTTATCAGAAGATAAGGTCCGCGCCAATCAACCAAGACATCTGTTGGTGGCAAATTTCCAGCAACCATCAAATAATCCTTTTTTCTTTCATTTAAATAAAAAAGGTTTACCCTGCCATAATTACCCGTATTTGAAACAAATTTACCTTCTAATAAAATAATCCTTCTCCCAGAGGGTAATAATACATCAGGTGATTCTTTCCACAGTTCAATTAGATAATCTTCGGCAAATCTTCTGTTTCTTTCTCTATCAATAAAATTATATAATCCTGCAATAGAGATAATCTTTTGCTTTTTTCTCCTCTTTAACAGACGGCAGCCATCAAGATGCTTCTGTTCTAAATGGTTACCATCTTTATCAAAACTAAATATTGAACCTCTATCGAAGAATACTAACAGATATTTGTTGGCATTTTCCAGACCATAACAGAACCTTTTCCCACCAATTCTTAAATCCCCATTTTTTAAAGTCTTTTTAACACATACACCAGAAAACAGATTAAACTTATTGGCAAGTAATTCCTTTGAATCTACGAAACCATCAATTTTTGGTTCATACACATCGTCAATTATACCATCCAAACTTCTTTCTATAAGCAATCTCCTTCCAACTTTTACATTAATGTTTGCACGCATCACTTTGTTTGTAATATCAGACACAGGAAATTCTCCTAATGAAAAATGCCTGCCTAAAAAACTGAGATCATATCTTAAACAATCTATCCCGAACCTATTTTTTCTTATAGAACTAGGATTAACATTAAGCTGATAACTGCCTTCAGTAAAAACAATGGGTTTTTCAAGTTTCCCTTTTTCAAGCAGCTGTTCCAAAAGAAAAATCATAGCTTCATAAGCCCAAAAAGAGAAACCACCAGCCTGTTTTCTTACAGAAGTATATGCTTTTGTTACAACATTATCTATTCTTGTTGAAGAAGATAATCTTTTAATTATTATATCTAATGCTTTATCCATAACTGTGGAATAATAATCTCTTTAAAGAACTTTTCTATATTTTTTTCTAAAAACAAGAAGATTAATCACCGCTTTAAGACGAAAAACCAGAAAAATAAATAAAAGCACTTACGGCTTATACCTTTCAATCGTTCTCGGAAAAGCAATCGCATCTTTAATCGTGTCCAAGCCGCAAATCCAGCGCACTAGTCTTTCTACACCTATAGAGAACTTTGAATAATTCATATTTTCGGTACCGACGAAGTCTATAACCTTATATTTTGTGGGTTATATCGGTTGTGTTTTTTCAAAACACCATTTATGCAAAGTTCTCTATACAAAATCTCAACTGAGAATTATTTGCACTTTGTATTTCCCTTTTCATCGAGTTTTAAAACCCAAACATCAGACCAATATGCACCATTTGGATGTGCCCAACCAGTCACAATGTATCCTAAATCATTTGTTTGCTGGATAGATGTTGCTGTATCGCCATCACTCCCCAAAAAAGTTTTATCCCATTCTAAATTTCCAGCTGAATCAAGCTTTAAAACCCAAGCGTCATGAATAGTTTCAACACTTTTTGAACCCGCATAATCAGGTACAGAATTCCCAGTACTCTTTGAACCCGTATACCCTGCTGCAATATATCCCCCATCATTTGTTTGTTTGATTGAATATACTTCATCCCAGCTACTTCCACCAAATGTTTTATCCCACTCTAAATTTTCAATTGAATCCAGTTTGAAAACCCACGCATCTTTTTTTCCTGCACCTTTTGATTCTGTATAACCCGTTACAATATATCCTAAATCATTTGTTTGTTGGATTGAATTTGCTTGATCATAACTACTTCCTCCAAACGTTTTATCTAACACTAAATTTCCATTTGAATCTAATTTTAAAATCCAAGCATCACCTTCTCCTGCACCTTTTGATTGTGTCCTACCAGCGACAATATATTCTAAATCATTTGTTTGTTGGATTGAATATGCTTGATCCCAGCCACTTCCACCAAAAGTTTTATCCCATTCTACTTCCCCAATTGAATCAAGTTTTAAAACCCATACATTAGCCCCCAATCCGCCAGCCACAATATAACCATCATCATTCGTTTGTTGGATTGAATTTGCTTCATCATAATTACCTTCTCCAAACGTTTTTTCCCATGCTAAGTTTCCATTTGAATCTATTTTGAAAACCCAAGCATCATCATGAAAATTTGCATCTGATTTAATACCTGCTACAATATACCCTAAATCTGTTGTTTGCTGGATTGAATGTACTTCTTCATTGTACTTCTCACCAAAAGTTTTATCCAACACTAACTTTCCATTTGAATCTAGTTTTAAAATCCAAGCATCATACCCTCCTGCACCTTTTGAGAGTGTCTTACCAGCAATAACGTATCCTAAATCTGTTGTTTGCTGGATTGAGGAGGCACTATCATTATAATCTCCACCAAAGGTTTTGTCCAAACTTCCTTGAGAAGCACCCGAACATTCTAAATTTCCATTAGCATCCATTTTTAAAATCCAACCATCAACATCATAGTTTTCTGGACCTTGGGAACCAAAATTACCCGTTACAATATACCCACCATCCTTTGTTTGGTTTATGAAACCAAATTCGTGCTTAAAGTAACCACTTCCAAACGTTTTATCCCATAATAAATTTCCATTGGTATCCAGTTTTAAAACCCAACCATTAGTGATACTTCCACCTTTTGAAGCGGTTTTACCAGCAACAATATATCCTAAATCATTTGTTTGTTTGATTGAATACGCTACATCCAGTTTACTCCCACCAAATGTTTTTTCCCATTCTAAATTACCTTTTGAATCAAGTTTTAAAATCCATGCATCGTGCTTTACTGCATTATTTTGCCATGAAAGTGTCCAACCAGCGGCAATATATCCACCATCATTTGTTTGTTGAATTGAATTTGCGTTATCATCATAAGTCTTACCAAAAGTTTTGTCCCACTCTGAATTCCCATTTCCATCAAGTTTTAAAATCCACGCATCATATGATCCTGAACCATCTGAATCAATCCAACCAGCAACAATATATCCTAAATCATTTGTTTGCTGAATTGAGTTTGCTCTGTCATTACCACTATTTCCTATTACTTTATCCCATTTTATCTTTCCATTTGAATCAAGCTTTAGAACCCATGCATCAATGTCATCTGTCCCATCTGCATCCTTTAAAGTGGTAAAACCAGCAACAATGTATCCTAAGTCAGATGTTTGTTGGATTGAATGTATTTCATCATTTCCAATACCCCCAAACGTTTTATCCCATAATAAATTTCCATTAGTATCAAGTTTGAAAATCCAAGCATCATATAATCCTGAACCTTTTGAATTGGTCCAACCCGCTACAATATATCCTCCACCAGTTGTTTGCTGGATTGAGGATGCAGCATCATCCTTACTTCCACCAAATGTTTTATCCCATTCTATATTTCCGATTGAATCCAGTTTTAAAACTCGAGCATCGCCACTTTCTGTATCTTTTAAAGTCCAACCAGCCACAATATATCCACCATCAGTTGTTTGCTGGTTTGAATTTAATGTATTAAACCCTCCAATTGTTTTTTCCCACATTCCTTGACAAACAGGTGGACATTCTTCTACACAAAGTGAATAATTCCCACAAGAATTTCCATCATATTTACAATTTATTGGTACATATAAAAAATTATTATCATCACAATCTAAACTATTATTTGCAAAACCTTTCAGCAAAAAACAGTCTTCAATTGTCTTATTTGGATTACCAAACCCATCTCCATCTAAATCTTCATAAAAAACTTTTTTGACACCCTCATCTGTTTGGCTATCACAATTGTTATCTATATAATCACATACTTCTACTTGAGGCAAAGGTGCACTACAACTAATCCATTCACCATTCACACAAGTTTCTGTTCCAGACCCGCACGCTGTAAAGCAGGATTGATATAATTCTTGATCAATTATTCCATCACAATCATTATCTTTTCCATCACAAACTTCTTCAGTAGGTTCTTTTGGTAATGCATTACAACTGGTACTTTTTCCATCTTCAGCACATTTAAAATTCCCTTCTGTTAAACACTCACCAATTCCTGTAGAATAACAAACAGTTCCAACATTGAATCCTTCATCAACTTGTTTGTCACAATCATTGTCAATTAAATCACATAATTCTTTCGCCCCTGAAAAAATAGTTATGTTACTGTCATCACAATCTAAATAATTATCTACAAAACTTTCCGAAGCAGTACAATCATAACTGGGCTTATCTGAATTCCCAAAACCATCACCATCCAAATCTTCATAAAAAAACTTGCCATTTGAATAAAGTTTCAGAATCCAAGCATCCCAATTTCCTGTCCCTTTTGATTCTGTATAACCTGCTACAATATACTTGGAATCACTTGTTTGTTGGATGATTGATTCTATACCATCCATTTTATTTCCACCAAAGATGTTTTCCCATTTTAAGTTTCCATTTGTATCCAGTTCGAAAACCCACGCATCAGATATATCTACACCTTTGGATTCGGTATGACCAGCTACAATATATCCTGTCAAATCATTATTTTCCTGTACTGAAAGTGCTGCATCAAATCCACCACCTCCAAACGTTTTATCCCATTCTAATTTTCCAGTTGAATCAAGTTTTAAAATCCAAGCATCGGCTTCTCCTGCACCTTTTGATTGTGTCAGACCAGCCACAATATATCCTAAATCTGTTGTTTGTTGGATTGAATATGCTCCATCCCAATCTCCTCCTCCAAATGTTTTATTCCATACTGAATTTACATTAGCATCCAGTTTTAAAACCCAAGCATCAAATGATTCTCCACCTGTTGGCCAGTTCCAACCAGCTGCAATATATTCTTCATCATTTATTTGCTGGATTGAATGTACTTCACGATTACTACTTCCCCAAAAAGTGTTGCCCGATTCAAATTTCCCAGTAGAATCGAGTTTGAAAACCCAAGCAGCAGATCCTTGCTTGCCAGCCACAATATATTTACTATCTGTCGTTTGTAGGATTGAATTTGCACTTCCACCATACGTTTTATCCCATTCTATATTTCCTATGGAATCAAGTTTTAAAATCCAAGCATCATCCCCTAATTGACCAGCTACAATATACCCTAAATCAGATGTTTGCTGGATTGAATTTGCTTCATCAATCCCCTCCCCTCCAAAAGTTTTTTCCCATTCTAAATTACCATTTGAATCAAGTTTTAAAATCCAAGCATCGCCACCATCTGTATATAATGAATCTTGGTTTTTCACACCAGCCGCAATATACCCTCCGTCTTTTGTTGGCTGGATTGAATTAACATAATCCTCAACACTTCCTCCAAATGTTTTTTCCCAAACATCCTGAGAAATATCTGGGCATTGTTCTACACAAAGTAAATAATCTCCACACACTTTTCCATCATAGTCACAATCTATTAGTTTATTTAGAGAAGGATTATTATCATCACAATCAGGAATATCACCAGGTCCACCCCCCACAAAACCCTCGGGCGCAGTACAAGCTGCAATTATCTCATATGGACTTCCAAAGCCGTCTCCATCCGAATCTTTAGAAAAAGATTTCGTGACAAATTCATCACTCTGCCCGTCGCAATCATTATCCAAGCCATCACAAATTTCATCTGTTGATTTAATTTCTCCTATACAAGAACTCCATTCGCTCCATTGCCCGTCTGTACAAGTGCTATAATGTGTTCCTTTTTTGCATTCACCCTCTCCAGAACCGCATTCCTCATTTAAAAGTTCATTATTTTTACAGACATCGGGATCAACACATCCTCCTGAATTAACCCAACTACCTTCGCCGCACACTTGTTTTTGTTGACCTTTTCCGTTATAACCGCATACAAGAATTTTTTCTAAGTTTTCGTCTGTTAATCCATTACAACTATCATCTTTATTATTACACAATTCTAATGCATCTTTGAAAATATTTTTATCAGCGTCGTTACAATCGAGAGAATTGGTGACATACCCTTTCAAAACTTTACAGTTTTCGATGCTCATGTTGGCTTTGTCTCCTTGTCCATCACCATCTGCGTCTTTCCATGAGCTTGTTGTAACTCCTTCATCGTTTTCTCCATTACAATTATTGTCTAAATAATCGCAAATTTCTTTTGCTGTAGGAAAAATATTTTTATTGCCATCATTACAGTCGTCACCCAATGCACAGTTTTTTCCATAACCATCCTTATCATTATCAATACATACTAGTTTTGGAATATCGGAATAAACATCTGTTTCTGCTTGGACATCTGGATAAACTTTAGTATCTGTTGCTAAAATATCTTTAACTTGTTCGCTGTCTTGATAAGTATCTTTTTTTACTTCAGAAACAGAAGTATCTATGCTTTCCCCACAAACTTCTTTCGAAGGATTACAAAAATCCTTTTTTGGATAAATAAAACTGTCCCCAAAATTTTTAATATAATCATAAGAAATGTTTGAATATCCCTTATCAGCCCAGCCATCACTCCATGAATTACGCAACAAAAATTGTTTAGTAGTTTCATCATAACCAACTAACAAAACTGCGTGATAACCACTCAAGCAAAAAGTCTTCCCACTTTCTTCACAGCTTTTAAATTCTTTTCCTTCGTCTACACACATTTGTATATCTTTACTAGGAGCAATTATATTACCTACATTTTTATCCGCATTACCTTTAGTATTATAATAGTACCATCCTGTATCACATAATATTGGGATGGAACAAACAACATTATAACCTTCAGCTAGAGCAACTTTAATTGACTGAAAGTTTTCTTTATCAAGAGAAACATAATCATCTATTAAATACTTGCCTTCCTTAACTAATGTTTTATCGGTTGGCTTAGTTTTGGACATTTTAGTCGTCGATGAATATGGCCATAACTTGTTTGGAACAATTTTATTATTCTTGGCTGTTTCCATCGCATCTTCAATATACCATCCACCTTCACAATTATCAACATCTCCTCCACCTAAAAACCACAAATGTGGTTCTGATATTCTTTCCATTGTTTTATCTTTACATTCCATTGTTTCCATTGCTGCTGTTGTGGCATGAGGAGTACACCATCCGCATTGACCTTGATCATGAACTTTGGGGCAATTTTCATCTATATACTCTGTTCTGTGGTTTATTTTATCAGGTAATTTGCTGGTTAATGCTTGTTTGAGTATTCCATTTTCTGTTTCTGTTTCAAAATGCTGAGGTTTATCCATAACACATGTAGTGTAACCAGGATATGCTTCAACTTCAACGCATTTTCCAACGCTTCCTGCAGAAATAGTTTGTTCTTCTTTTTTCTCGCTTTCAATACTGTTGCTGCCACATCCCAAACCATTCAAACCTAAAACGACAGCTAGGGAATAAACACCAGCTTTTGTCGCCGCAGAAATCTTTATATGTTTAACATAATTCTTAAACTTACTAAAAAAGTTATTTTCAATTTTTTGTTCCAAATTTTCCATTTTTCTTCTCTCATGATTTAAAATTTAATTAATATAACAAATTATTTACATAAATCTCCGTTTTTATCAAGTTTAAAAACCCATGCATCAGATCCCCCAGCACCTTTTGATGTGGTAGAACCAGCCACAATATACCCTAAATCAGTGGTTTGCTGGATTGAATATGCTTCATCAGCAAAATAACTTTCCCCGAAATTTTTATCCCACTCTAAATTTCCGCTTGAGTCAAACTTGAAAACCCAAGCATAGTATAGAATCGAAAGATCATAATTGTCCCAATTATTACCTAAGTCTTTTTGGGGAGTCTTACCCACTGCAATATATCCTCCATCATTGGTTTGCCGAACTGAATAAGCTATATTCTCCCAGCCATATTTCCCAAAAGCCTTATCCCATTCTAAATTTCCATTTGAATCGAGTTTAAATACCCAAGCATCTCCATAAACATAAGCATCCCCCATGTCAGTATCAGATGAACTAATATTTTTCTCACCAGCCGCAATATATCCCCCGTCCGTTGTTTGATGAATTGACTTTACCCAATCACTATCGCTTCCTCCAAAAGTTTTATCCCATTCTAACTCTCCATTTAAATCCAGCTTGAACACCCACCCATCATAATTACCTGCGCCTTTTGAACTTGTCGAACCAGCCACAATATATCCTAAATCTGTAGTTTGCTGGGTTGAATATGCTGAATCACTATTAATCCCTCCAAAGTTTTTGTCCCATTCTTTATTTCCATCTTGGTCAAGTTTTAAAACCAAAGCATTATTATTTCCTACACCTTTTGGATAGGTCGAGCCAGCCGCAATATATCCTCCATCCTTTGTTGGAAAGATTTGGTTTACTCCATCATAATTTTTTTCTCCAAAAGTTTTCTCCCATTCTATTTCCCCATTTGTATCCAGTTTTAAAACCCATGCATCATTTTCCCCAGCACCTTTTGAATAAGTCCAACCAGCTGCAATATACTTTCCATCATCGGTTTGCAGGATGGACTTTACTGCATCTGCACCGCTTCCTCCAATAGTTTTATCCCACTCTAAATTTCCATTCGAATCCAGTTTGAAAACCAAAGCATCACTTAGGCTGGTGTTTATTGGTTTTGTCCAGCCAGCTGCAATATATCCTCCATCAAAAGTCTGCTGGATTGAAAACGCTTCGTCATCATCACTTCCTCCAAAAGTTTTATCCCAACAGAGGATTTCACACCCTTCATCAACCTTTCCATCACAATTATTGTCTTTTCCATCACAAACTTCAATTGATGGCTGGGGTGCACTGCAGTTTTTCCAACTTTCGGATACACATGTTTCTAAACCAGTTCCACAAACAGTTGAACACGGTTGCGTCAAATTTTCATCGGTCTGCCCATCACAGTTATTGTCCTTATTATCACATATTTCATTGGTTGCATTTATGCTTCCATTGCAATTGTTCCAACTGCCCCATTCCCCATTAACGCAGGTTTTATATTGTGTTCCAATTTGACATTCTCCAATATCCGTATTTCCACATTCTTTTTCCTGTTTTTCTCCATTTTTGCAAACATCAGAGTCATTACAGCTTCCAGAATTTGCATAGTTTCCATTAATGCAAACTTGTTTCTGTATCCCTTGGTTATTATACCCGCATGAAACGATTTTTTCTAAGTTTTCGTCAGTTTTTCCATCACAGTCATTGTCTTTACTGTCGCAGGTTTCCTCTGGAGGAGTCTGGCACTTTTCTACACAAAATAATTCATACCACTGCCCTTGGGTGCAGGAATTCCCATTGTAGTTACATTTTAAAAGCTTATGAACCGCAGGATTATTATCGTCGCAGTCAAACCCCAAAGCGCAGTTTATTCCATATCCATCTTTATCATTATCAATACAAAATTTTGTGGGAAGATCTTGATAAACATTGGTTTCTTTTGAAATATCTGTATAAACTTCTATCTCATTATTAATATCCAAATAGACTTCAGTTTCTGTTGTGGTGTCCGAATAAGCTTTAGTTTCTATCCCAAAAACATCTTTAATTAATGTGCTGTCCTGATAATTCTCTTTCTCAGTGTCAAAAGCATCAAGGGCATTTACTGGATAAGCATCTGGAAAGATTTTCGAGTCGACTTGATAAACATCTGTTTTATATATTTTTAAAGTCTCATTCTTTTGACCCGGTGGATTGTCTCCACCACAACCATATCCCAGCCCAGCACCCAAAATCCCAGCTAAAGAATAAACTGCAACTTTACCAATCATAGAATTTCCAATTTTTCTAAAATTATATTTAAGTCTACCAAATAAATTTGTTTTTAATATCGCTTCTAAACTACCCATATTACCACACCCAAATAAAGAATGTAGTTTAAATTTATAAATATTCTGTAAAAACTTCCGATGATGCCGAAAATATCTTTCTTTGCATCAATTTTTTTGTCAATTTGTAAATGTATTATAGCTCCCAACAGTCTACATCACAAACTTTATATTTGTATTCTTCACTTCATTTCTATATGTATAATTCCACCGCTTATTTATGGACCAAAGTTCCAGAAAGCTTTAAACTTTTAACTATGTTAGTTACAGGTCCTAGAATTTATTTTTCAGAATCAATTCGTGATTTTATTGAGGAAAAAGACAAAGTAGGCGGAACAATTGCTCTTCCTTTTGTTCCATTTCCTGACACGTGGATAGGTAAATATGCTGTGCTTTTCGCACAACCAGTTACATTTTATAAGAAAGATAAAGATATAGGTATTATTTCTGACCAGAAATCAGACTTAGAAGTTAAGTTAGATTATGATTGGAACTGTTTATCAATCCCTGCAGTGGATACATATGTAGAGGAGAATATGAAATTAACGAGCGGCCTGATGTTAGAAAATGTTTTTATTGGATATAGAAAAAGAGACCATTATACTTGGTTAATGATGTATGATTTGATTGGTGAAGCTGATACAGTGTCAGAATCTTCCTTAAGTCCTATTTGCGTTAGTTTCTTCAATGAGATGAGGAACTTTATTTAGACTTTCCCATGTGCTTGCAATGGTTGGAAGCTTATTTACAATAAATTTCTAATAATAAAAACAACTCAAGTAAGAATTACGTTGGTGCCCATGATGGCACTTTAACACCAAACGGCATTTTTTTTGGTTCTTTTTCTCCCGAATCTTGCGATAAATATATCAAACCATTTCCTTTTGGAGTAACTTGATAAACCAATTTATCAGCTACACCAAGTAAATATAAGTTTGTTTCATATCTTTCATAAATTCCTATCTTACTAAATGCGCGACTATATGTTACTCTTTCCGCAAATTCCCATTTTAATAATTCTTCAATAGTTGGACATACTATTTGAAACAAATCTGTTATATTCATGAGGTCAACCATACCAATAGAAGTGTAATCTTGGGTGGGTTTGTCCAAAAGTTCTGGTAATGGAAAAGCAAGTAATTTTGCATCTGTTATACGATTTGTTAAGTCTTCTAATTTTAATTTAAATCTACATGTATGATCATAGCCAGACCATCTACCACCAACAGAGGTTAGATATTCTAATGAATCACTTTTTTCATTTGGCACATATAATGCGTTGTCAAAAATTGCACCTTCCAGTAAACCTACACGTCTACGATAATCAAAAAAACCATCTCTCACTTTTTTGTCAAGCCAAAAATGAGGATGCATAAGTAAATTTATGTAAAATAAAATGTGCCCTATATAATTTCCTACTTTCCTTGTTATTTTGCCTTGTCTAAGTTTATTCCCCAATTCTCTAATATCATCATCAAATTGTGCTTTCATAGACTAATGGTAACTAATAACTAAATATAAATCTTGCTAAAAAATAGAGTGATTAATGTTTTTACTGAATTTTCATATAAACTAGATAAAAATTAATGAATTTTCTTTCTTCAATCAAAACTCAAAACAGTCTCCCAACAATATCCATAGTATACAAAATCATTGCATACGTCTGTTGTTTTGTTGGGTTAAACAATTCTTTTTTCTTATGGACAGAAAAGATTCTGACATTATTGATTAAATGTATTTGATGAGTTAATCCAGGATCAAGTGTTATGCCCTTTTCTGCAATCTTCGCGATTAAATTGCCTAAACCTATTCCTGGTGATTTTTCCAGAAGATCATTGCCAGTTGCTTCGAAATATATTCTGTGCAGGCAAGTTTCAAGAATTCTCCCGCACAAAATAATTGACGCCCTATAACAGCCAGCATTAAACGCATTTTCTAACTCGCTTATGTCGAGACTTACCTCGCTCTTTATGTCTGCTGGTATAGACGCAGGAATCTTTATTTTAAATGACGACGGAACAGAAGAACTTGTGTTAAGAACAGCGAGAATATTTTTTAGTTTATTTAACTGAGTTTTTAACTTATCCTTATCTAAATAAGCTTTTAACTTGTCATTATTTATCTGTGCTTTTAACTTGTTTTTATCTAAATTAGTTATTGATTTGTTCAATTGTGTTTTTGGATTTTGCGCATCTTTTGATGAAATCTCTATTGACGAAGAGTCTCTAGATGAAATGCCTCTCGATAAATGCTCTTTTGATGAAAGCTCTTTGGCAATATTAAATATTTCAGCAAATTCTGTTTCAGACTTGTTCTTGTTCTTTTTATAATCTGCGCCAAGGCCATAAAGCCGTTCCTTTAATTGCTCAATCTGTGCGTCTAAAGACTGCTGATAAAAGGCAGAGGTTTGTGTTTTGAAATTAAATCGGTCTTTTGCTGTAGTTATAGATTGATTCACTAACGAGTTTGTTGAAGACTTTACTGAAGAAATATTATTATTAATATTCTCTGAAGACACACTATTGGCTTTATTTTCTGAAGAGGCGGATAATTTAGAAATGTCTGCGGAATTAATTGTTTCTTCAATATTTTTAATCAAATCTAATATTTTATGTTTCATTATAGGTTTAGAAATTGATTTAGTATTTTAATTTTGTCATTGGTTAATTTAAAAATCGTCTCTGTTCAGTTCCTGGGCGCAGCCAAACGTCTTATGAAAAAAAGGTAAAAGGTAAGAAGTAGAAGGTAAGAGGGAACAACTACGATGTTATCATCGTACCTCTTACCTCAAACCTCTTACTTCTT
>JACQSP010000072.1 GCA_016205905.1 Candidatus Woesearchaeota archaeon | reverse complement strand
CACGATTTGTATAAAAATTTACGTCACTTACTATATATTCTCTTTTAAAATAAATACTTACCTTCCATTTTTCAATTGTTCAATTGCTTCCTTAAAGCTTTCAATATCCTCGAAATCTTTGTAGACTGATGCAAACCTGATATATGCAACCTTGTCCAGTTTCTTTAATCTTTTTATAACAAACTCACCAATCAGGCTGCTTTTTACTTCTGTTGTTTCAAGGTTTCGCAGTTTTTGTTCAATTTCATTAATTATATTCTCAATATCTTCCATGCTGACATTTCTTTTTTCGCATGCTTTAATAATGCCTTTTTTAACCTTCTCCCTGTCAAACTGCTCTCTTTTTCCGTCTTTTTTTATCACGAGAATATTACTCATTTCTATTCTCTCATATGTTGTAAATCTTTTGCCGCATTTTAAGCATTCTCGTCTTCTTCGGGTTATACTTTGCTCTTCAGTCTCTCTTTTATCTACAACCTTTGTTTCAATGCTTGGACAAAAAGGACATTTCAAGATATTCTACCCCCTGAAAAAAAGTTATACAACATAAAACAACCTACAAATATCTTATTCATTTAGTTGTGGAATAGTTAACCCACATGATTTATAACTATTTATTAAGTTGGTTAACTATAATAAAGAACACAAATAATTGATCAAATTGTTGTGTTCTTTAAATATATAGTCACGGACATTAATAGTTATATATGTATCTCCGTGACTATATTCGTGGACTTTAACAATATTGATACACATATTAAAGTCCACCGCTATAGTAAGTGACAAAACATGTTCAATTATTTAGGTCACTTACTATATATTGTATTTAAAGTTTATGAATAATATTTTGCTGCCTTTTTATAACATACAAAGATAATATTCCAACCACAATAAAAATAACAGATACAATAAATGCCACAAATAATATCTTGCTTAATCCGTCTATCCAAAACTGCCCAGGGTAAAGATTAACGAGCATGTCAACATTAGGATTCATCAGCCAAAGATCATTGTTAAAAAAGATTGTATGAAATTTTGTGAAAAACCATTCAAAGTTTAAGCTTAACAAATATAATATAAGCAATAAAACCATATTGGCTATTCCTGAATACATAATTGCTTTTGAAAACAAACTGTCTTTTTTCTCTTTATGTTTAAAATGCAGATAAAAAAACAGCCCAAACATGGCCAACACTAAAAAACCAGAGTAATAATCTACATTTAACATCAGCTGTCTGACGTCGTTAAGATGTGTTTTGTCTTGTGAAGACAAGAATGCTGAATTAGTAATATCTAGTTTATTATTTTCTTTCCTTTTATCTTTCCCTACTAAGAAATTCATTATTTCATTATGCTCATCTAAAATTACTGTTTTATTTAACTGCTCTTTTGTTATAACATTGGTTATGCCATAAACTCCATTTTTAGCAAATTCTTTTTCATAAAAGCTTTTGTTAAACAGCACATATTTGTATCCAAACAGGAAAACTAAATTAGATAAAATAATGATTAAGATAATTAAAATAATCAGCTCTTTCTTTTGCATTATACTTTTCATACCTTTGTGTTCTTCCATGTTTAGATTATTCGCTTTAATGTTTAAAATTATTTTAGATTCTTTTTCAGTGGTTCAGCAATTTTCCACAGCATGTTAAAATGTTTTTTATGGCTGTCAAAAATTTCTTTGTTTGTGATCATTATTGCGTGAGTTGGATTGCCCCATATAACCTGTACAACCTTTCCACTATATATATACATCGGATTTGGGTTAAAATATTCTGGCTCAATAACCTTATATTCAGACTGCTCCCCTTCAAAATACACTTTTGCCCCTTTCTTTGCAATTAACTTTTCTTTTAAATTAAACCTCTTTAAATCTCTTAAATACTGAAGAATAGCTATTTTGTCTTCTTCTACAAACTTTGTTTCTTCGACACCTAACATCATAAGCTCTTCTTTTGTCCTTTTTAATGTGCTGATAACATCCCTAAGAACCATTCTTATTACATTTTTTCCTTTAATAATTTCTATAAATGTATCTTCTCTGGGAAGAGTAGACATTTTTGTTAATTCTGGCAGGATTTCTTTCACGTTTTCTTTCTTTTCATCCATATATTCAAGAAGTTTTTCTGGAGCTAATGCCTGAAAATATTTCTTGCTGTTTCTCAGTACATAACTTACAAAACCTTTCTCAAGCAGCCTTTCCAATGCATCATAACATACCTGCCTGTGTAATCCTGATTTTACACCAATATCATTAACTGACAACGAGCCTGACTTCATTAATACCAAATATACTTCTACTTCATTATTTGTCATACCTAAACTAACAAGTACTTCTTTTATCATTAAATCATCCTCGGCAATAATATTGGCACGACTAAAATAATTATTAATTAGTTTTTATCTGTCTTTATAGCTAATAACTGCGCAGCTTATCTAATATTTAAAGTTTTCGTAATAAAAATTACTACAATCATTTTTATAGTTACTATGTCCTTACTCTTAAATAACAAATCAGGAAAAAACAGTTATCCTGCTGTCAAAAAAAGGAGGGGGCAAAAAATGAGATTAAATAAACAAGCAATGGAAGAAGTTTTAAAATTTGGAGAAGAAGCTTTGAAAGAAGTTTCTATAGAAGGGCTTGTTGCACAAGCATTAAAGGAGATTAAATCGGTATTTGAAACAAAAGAAGCAAGAAACATTCAGTATAAAAGTTTATCTGAAGTAAATCGCCTTAAAAAAAATCAAGGCACCCCTATTGGTATTTGGAATGGTTCATTATGTGGTGAAAATACAACCCCAACAACTGCATTGATTACTCCGAACAGACTTATGGTTGGAGGTTATGCTGGCTGTTGTACTGGATTAGCGACAATTGTAAATTTGGATAATCCAATCTCAGTTTCTATTATTGGAGGACCATCTGTTCATGATATTATTCCAGTAAAATTAATTGGTGAAGAAGGCGATTACTTTTTAATATCTGGAGATGGGTGTGCTTTTCCGGGGTATCAGATAGTCGAAGCCTTTCATACAAAAAAAAGTGTAAGACTTAGATTAGTGGATGGGCGTTATCAATGTGGAACTTATTATGGTAAACACAGTTCTATGCCTTGGTCATCAATTGCTCACACAATGCGGTTTAAATGTGATGGCAAAAAGATGTTAGCATACTCTAAAGTTCGAAGGAAAAGTGTGGACATTACCAAATTAATTGAATCAACATTAAACATAGATGTTAGCAAAAGCTATGAATTACTAAAAGCGTGTAGACGATTCAGTTATGATGATGGTACTATCTGGATGCCAAGTAGAGATCATGATGGTAATCTAACTGGTGGATATATTGGTAAGGCAGATCATCCATCTCAATGGATAGAACTTAAATTATAGTTAGCCAATTATTTAATTATATCTTTTGTTGGTTGGCTATTCAGCAGATTACTAACTATTATTTATTTTTCTTTTTTTTCAGCTATAATAATATTTTCCTTTAGATTTTTGTTCTCTGTCTTTTACAGAGCCTTCTTTATTAATTCTCGGTCTTCCAGAAAATTCGTCTCGCCTCATAGTTATAGAAACTTCTTTTAACAGCTTGTTCATGCCGTCTTCCATTGTAAACGGTCCGTTAGCAACACCATGTATTGCAGGAGTTCCATTAAACACCATTAATTTTTCGCTCAAATAATCCAAAAACAACAAATCATGGTCGACAACAAGCACGCTTATCCCTCGCAAAGGCACAATGTCTGATATAATCTTTGATAGGATTAATCTTTGTTCAACATCCAAATATGCAGACGGCTCGTCTAATAACACTAAATTGCAGTCTTTTGCAAGTGCTTCTGCTATTGCAACTCGCTGCAATTCTCCTCCTGACAGTTGATTAATTTGTTTGTCCAAAAGAGGTTCTAAATCCAATGGTGCGATTATATCGCTTTTATGTTTTCTTAGCGCATCTGCCAATACAACCATAACCAGTTCCTCACTTTCAGAGTTAAGATATTGCGGCTTGTAACTTACTTTAACATTAAGCTCAATCTTTCCATAATCTGGTTTTTCTGTGCCTGATAAAAGTTTGACAAACGTGGTTTTTCCAATTCCATTCTCACCAAGAATACCTATAATCTCTTTTCTCATAATAATTCCTTCATTTGCTTCAAGCTTGAATTTACCTAATTGCTTGGAAAGCTTTGGCCATGAAGTCATCATATTTGATTTTTTTATTGTTGAAGGCGCTTTAATATCAAACAATATTTTTTTGTCCCTGAATCTTACATTCTCGTCTTTAAGATATCCTTCAAGATAAGTATTTATGGCTGTTTTTGTTGCCCTTGGCAGTGCAACCACACCAAAACGCCCTTGCTTGCCGTACATTATATGCACAACATCAGCCATATAATCCAACGCAATTAAATCATGCTCAATAACTAGCACCGCAGTTTTTTCATCTGCAAGAGTTCTAATAAACTTAGCAACCTTTAACCTTTGTTTTATATCTAAATATGAAGTTGGCTCGTCGAAGATATACAAATTTGCTTTTCTCAGCACTGTTGCTGCTATTGCCACTCTTTGCAGCTCACCGCCAGAAATCTCTTTAATATTATTTTTAAGTATATTTTTCAGCTCTAATAACTCAACAATCTTATCAAACATACCTCTCTCGTCAACTTTTTTAAGAAGCTCTTCTACAATGCCTTTTGCAGTCTTAGGTATAAGATCAACATTTTGCGGCTTATAACTTATTTTTATTTCTCCATCTCTGACTTTTTCGAAAAAAGCATGTGTTTCTGTGCCTTTAAAGAAATCTATAATCTCTTTGTATGTGGCTTCCTTTTCTTTTCCTAAATTTGGCTTAAGAATTCCTGCCAAAATCTTTATAGCTGTTGATTTTCCTATTCCGTTTCTGCCAATTATACCAACAACTTTTCCCATCACTGGTGTAGGAAGAGAAAACAGGGCAAACTGATTTTTGCCAAATCTATGAATAGGATCATCTTTGAGTGATTCTGGAAGATTAATTATATCAATTGCTTTGAAAGGGCATTTTGGCACACATATACCGCAGCCTATACACAGCTCTTCATTTATCTGCGCTTTGTGGTCGACAGATGTGACAATGCATTCTTTGCCTTGCCTGTTCACAGGGCAGACTCTTTTACAAAGAAAATCTCCACATTCTCTCGGACTGCAATTTTCTTTATTAATTATTGCTATTCTTACCATAAATACTTATCCTCTCACTATTTCTTTACTAATTTTTAAAATTAACAACTAATATCCTAAAAAAAGAGAAATATATATAAAGGTTTTGCAGTTATTCTGGCTTATGAAATGCGAAATCTGCAAAAAACAAATAGCTGAAACATTTTTGAAGAAGCTTGTTGGTACATATATCTACGATGCTAAACACAAGAAAAGAAATGTTTGTTTTGAATGCCAAAGCCATTTCAAGAATGACAAGGCAAAGATGCTAGAGACGATGTAATTTTTAGTGATTTTTTTGGATATATTTTTATATTGAGATTATTTCTTCATGCTTAATGCCCCTGTAGCTCAGTGGTGGAGCGGTTGCCTCGTATTTAAATATCAAAAATATCAAACGAGCAAGCAACAGGTCGTGAGTTCGATTCTCATCAGGGGCTTTGTTTATTAATTTGGTTGAATGTGACCGAGCAACGGAGTTGCGTAGGTCGCATGATTTTTTCCGAGGTTTTGATAAAAAGCTCGTGGGATTCTCATCAGGGGCTTTGTTTGTTATTACAATTAAAATATTTGTTTATCTAATTCCCTGTTTCTTAATATCTTTTTTTTCGCT
>JACQSP010000003.1 GCA_016205905.1 Candidatus Woesearchaeota archaeon | reverse complement strand
CGTGTTTATTTCATTGTATTTCTAATCAATGTTATTTTATCAACAGCATTAACATATATGATAAAGCCAGAATACAAAAAGACAGCATTAATTGCAGGTTTTGTGGTTATATTTATCTTTGCATATCTGTTTGTCAATCTGCTTCATTTGTTTTTTTGTATGAACAAAGAGATAAAGCCATCGTTTATAATGGCATGGAATGCCATGTCAAAGTTATATGCTTACAAGCCATTAATTAGTTTATTAATAATTTTTTTAGTTTATGCAGGAATAATTTCTCTGGTTGGTGTTAGTTTTTCATTTGTCATATTTAAGCTCGGCCAGAATATGAATTTAATGAGCATAATTAGTATCTCACTCTTTGTTTTAAGCAGTTTTGTTGCATATCTGATGATAATGTTTAACAGGATTTATTATTTGGAGCTTGTTAGTAAAAACGTAGGTGAAGAATAAAATGCTTCCTACAATTTCAAGTGAAACAATTAGAGAAAAAATTGAAAAAGGAATATTAAACTGCCTTAATAGTTGTGATTATGATTTACATACAGGTGATAGAGTAATAATGTCTGTGGGAACTTATTGTGGCTATGTTACTAATGATGACTGGAGATTTGTTGAGGGGTATGTTGGAAAAATTATTCCCTCAAATAGAGCACATCCTGTAACAAGAGAAAGGATTGATTATAATATTATAAGATTAGTGCCTTATAAACCTGCAAGTAATGTTTCTGCTGATATTTCTCAAAAAGAAACAATAAGTGAAAGAATAAAAAGAGTATTAGGTATATCACCAAATTTATCAAAAGAAACTGAAAAAGGATTGCAAGATGGACTAACTATTGATACAGACAAAGGACTTTCTTTTGGTATGATTTATAGGTACTGTCGAAGTTGAGTACTTATAATTATTATAAAGTATTTTTGGACACATTATTCTCACATGATTCCTAAGCAATTATCATGATTATTATCATTAAGAATTTGCGACCATTAATTTATCCATCTCGCTTTTAATCCCTTCTAAATGTCCGGCGCCGACAACTGCTAGTATTTTTTGATGTGTTTTTGATAATCTGATTAAATTATGCGCCATAATCCTGTTTCTCTCGTCAACTAAAACAAGATATGCGTTAGGATATTTAGTTTTCATGACATTAACCAACTGTTTGATTATTTTAGCAGAAGGCACTTTTCTTAAATCAAATGAGTTGATATCAATGCCTATTTCCTTTGCTGCCTTTTTTGCAAAAAAGATTGAGTAAATTAAATCCTTGACAAATCTTAATTTTTCCCTTAAAGTAATTTTCGCAGAAAACCTCGCAAGAGTAATTTCTATTGGCTGGTCAATAAGCGCTAGTTTAATGCCTTTTTCTCTTGCGAGTTTTACAGCAGTCAGCATTTCCTCGCCTGGCTCAACACCAACAAGTTTGCCAAGTTTTTTTGAGCCCCAGCTCCCAAACTTTGCAAATATATAGCCGACAACACCTATTTTGAATATTAATGAAATAGGGACTTTTTGTTTATTATTTCCATTATTTTTTTCATTATCCAATAATGCTTCCAGCCTTCTTGCATCTAATTCAACTGCAACAATATCCGGTTTGAAATTGATTATGTTCTTTTTGACATCATCTATTGACTGCTGTGCAATATGTGAGGAGCCAACTAATCTGATTTGGACTGTTTTTTTCGCTGTATCTTTAGTTGTGTTAATTATATCTTTAGCTGTGCCTTCTTGGTGTTTTTTATCAGATTGTTTCTTTTCCATTTTAATGATTGTGTTATGTCTGAGTTAGTTATTGTGTAATTTAATATTTAGATAAATTTAACGAATAGTTTGAATTATGTTTAATTAGTATATAAATTAGTTGTGGAACGGATTAGGTCAACTATCATAATAACTCTTACAATCTAAGAGTATCGAGATATAATAAACTTTTTAAATAGATTACTGTTCTTAATACATATATGACTGATCAAAAGGATGCAGAAAAGAATACTAAAGATACTGAAAAGAATGCTGAAGAAAAACATGGCTTTGCCAAAGAAACATTGAAGAACATATATACGCATCATTATAAAAAGTTATTATTCATAACTATTCTTATAACATTGCTGTCAATTGCTCAGATCGCTTATCAATTTACATCTACGGGCGAGCTTTTTAAGAAAGATGTTTCTATAAAAGGCGGATTAATAATAACTATTCCTACTGAGAATTATGCTGATTTTAATATAAAAGAACTTGCTAATGCATTAAGTGAATTATATTCATATTCTATTGATATTGAAGAGGTTAGAAGCGGTGCTGGGCAGGTAGCTTTGATTGTTAAAGCAGATATAACAGATAAAACCGAAACTGATAATTTAATCAAAACCTTGAGTGAGAAAACAAGTATTACTTCTAAAGAATTTAACATTGAGATGACAGGCTCAAGCCTTGGTAAGAGTTTCTTTAGAGATTTATTGTATGCAATTATTATGGCATTTGTATTTATGGGAATAGTTGTATTTATTTATTTAAGAACACCTATTCCAAGCATTGCAGTCATTGTATGCGCATTCAGTGATATGATAGGAACACTTGCAGTCGTAAATCTAATGGGCATGAAACTAAGCTCAGCAGGCATTATTGGTTTCTTATTATTGATTGGTTATAGTGTAGATACAGATATATTGCTTACAGTAAGAGTGTTAAAAAGAAAGGAAGGCACTTATATTGACAGAATCTTTGATTCATTAAACACAGGCATGGGAATGACCCTAACTACACTTGCAGCTGTTATTGTGAGTTTGCTTGTTTCAAAATCAGCAGTTATAACAGAAATCATGACTATATTATTAATTGGCCTAATATTTGATATGTTTAATACATGGATACAAAACGTGGCAATATTAAGATTATTTATAGAGCACAAAGAGAAAAAAGAAAGAGAATCTGAAAGAAGTAAAATTAATAATTAATAATCGGATAAAATCAAAACAAATCCCAATCAAGGGCACAAACATGGCAGACAGCAAACTTAAAGAAATATTAAAGAAAGGTAGAATTATTCTGCTAATTATATTGCTCTTGTTTGCATTAATTTCTATTCACCCTAATCCATGGAATGATGGTGTTGCAGTAAGAAGTGTTGCAAAGAACAGCGCAGCATATACCGCAGGTATTTCAAGCCCATTGGGCACAGACAAGCCAATGTTCAGAGAAGTCATTAAAAAGATTAACGGCAAAACAATCAAGGATGCAGATGACTACAAAGAGGTTGTTAAAACATTTCAGGCAGATGATTTAGTAACAATTGAAACAGCTTCTAATTTTGAAAAACAGGGTGATAAAAGAAAATTCTCATTTTTCAAGAACAAGAAAGAATACACATTAACAGTAAAACCGCTTGTAAAGATAACCCTGCTTAATGAAACAGAAGAAAAGCTTGTAAATAAAACAATAGAAGTAAATGAAACATCTGAAAATGGCTCAATAATTACTGTAGAGAAAACAATAGAAGAAAAGATTATTGCACCTAAAACACTTGAAGAGGTTATAGGTGTGGAAGATATTGGCTTAACAGTATATGATGCGCCAACAACAAATCTGAAAAAAGGCCTTGATTTAGAAGGCGGAACAAGGGTTCTTTTAGAGCCTGAAACAGCCATCAGCGATGAAGACATGGATATAGTTATTTCAAACTTAAGGCAAAGATTAAATGTTTATGGATTAAGTGATATTATTATAAGAGAAGCAGGAGAATTTTTATCAGACAAGAAATATATTATTGTAGAGGTTGCAGGAGCAACTGAAGATGATGTTAAAGAGCTAATAGGCAAACAGGGTAAATTTGAGGCAAAGATAAAGAATGTTACTGTGTTTAAAGGCGGACAGGATATAAAGAGTGTATGCAGAACTCCTGATTGCAGTTTTCCTGTTGATCCAAGAAGACCATGCGGTGCAATTGCTTCTCAGCAGTACCAGTGCAGTTTTTCATTTGGAATAACACTTAGCCAAGAATCTGCGCAGAAGCAGGGAGATGCCACAAAGGATTTAGAGATTGTAACTGGTTCTGGCGGAGAAAGTTATTTGTCAGAAAATATTGACTTTTATCTTGACGACGAGCTTGTTGACAGCTTAAAGATTGGATCTGAGCTGAAAGGAAAAGCTGACACGCAAATAGCAATTAGCGGCCCTGGTTCAGGTGTAACAAAACAAGAAGCTATACAAGACTCTGCAAAGAATATGAAACGCTTACAAACCATACTTATTACTGGAAGCCTACCGGTGAAATTAAACATCGCAAAGGTTGACACAATCTCACCAATACTTGGAAAAGAATTTGTCAAAAATGCATTATTAATTGGAGCCCTTGCTATTTTAGCAGTTGTTTGTGTTGTTGCAATAAAATACAGAAAAGTAGCAGTTATAATCCCTATGGTAATAACAATGATTAGTGAATTAGTGCTTATTCTTGGATTTGCAACACTTGTTAACTGGCAGTTAGACTTAGCCTCAATTGCTGCTATAATTGTAGCAATAGGAACTGGCGTAGATAATCAAATAGTTATTACAGACGAAACATTAAAGAGTTCAAAAGGAACAGAATACCTTAATTGGAAAGAGAAATTTAAGAGAGCATTTTATATTATTATGGGTTCATATTTGACAGTTGTCGTCGCATTATTGCCGTTGCTAACAGCAGGAGCAGGTTTATTGAAAGGATTTGCATTGACAACCATTGCAGGTGTAACGTTTGGAGTGTTTATAACAAGGCCTGCATTTGCTTCTATGATAGAAGTATTGTTTAAGGAATAAATGGTTAAGAAAAGGTTAAATTAATTTGTTAAATTATAAGTATTTGTTTCGTTCCTGGGCGCAGCCACACGTCCATTATAATTAATTTTTTAATATTTTTTAGACAAAAATTAAAAAACTTAAATCATCTTCATGAGACCGGTGGACTTCGTCCCACAAACGGATTGGGAGCGAGAAACTGATATTAAAAAAAGTTAGAAAATCATTATTTTATTAATTTGAAGATGCCACCAAAGCGAGAACATCCGCTAAACAAATATAAAATTAACATTAATACAAAAAAGATGGGAAATACAAAACTCAGTGCAATTATTTTGATTATTATTTCTACATTATTTATCTCTGCTGCACAGGTATTCTACAAATTAGCTTCTAAGACTATGATGTTTGATATCTCAACATTGTTCAATTATTATTTGTATATAGGATTATTACTTTATGGCATTGCAGCTGTGCTTTTAATACTTGCATTAAAGAATGGCGAGCTCTCAACAATTTACCCCATGATAGCAACAAGTTATTTATGGGTTATATTATTATCAATTTTTGTATTCAATGAATCTATAAACCTATTCAAATGGATTGGTGTGACATTAATAATAATAGGTGTTGCAATTCTCGGAGGCAAATCATGAATAATTTAGTTATAGGAGGCAAACTATGAACCTTATGATAGCTGTTTTAATCACAATAGGTTTAACATTTATTGGCGCTTTTGGCAGCTTGCTGTTGAAAATCGGTTCTGCTCAGTTTAGATTCAATATTTTAAGTATCTTAAAAAACATACCTCTTATTGCAGGTTTATTCTTATATGTTGCAGGAAGCATTATCTTTATGTTTGTGTTAAAATATGCCGATTTATCATATTTGTATCCTTTTATTTCATTATCTTATGTATGGGCATGTTTACTGTCAATAAAATTTTTAAATGAAAACATGAATTTTTATAAATGGATAAGTATTTTATTGATAATAATTGGTGTAAGTTTTGTAGGGTTTGGAAGCTGAGCAGTTCCAAGCACGTTTGTGGGACGCAGTCCACCGTCACATGAAACTGTTTGAAAGCTTGAACCTCTGAAAGCTCGAAAGTGCGTTATATGAGCCACACCTTCAAGCTGTCAAGCTTTCTAACCATCTTACCTTTATTCGTGAACGGCGTGGCTACGCCCTAGAACGAAGCGAATACTCATAAAATAATAATGGTGTGTTGATGAAGACAATAATAATCTCATTAGGCGGTTCATTGATTGTTCCTAACCAAATAGATATTGATTTTTTAAAAAGATTTAGAGGCCTAATTCTCCAATTCGCTAAAAACAATAGGATTGCTATTATTTGCGGCGGGGGAAAGACTTGCAGAATATACCAAGACGCTGCTAAAGAAATCGCTTCAATAAGCGATGAAGATTTGGACTGGATAGGCATAAAAGCAACAAGGATAAACGCAGAGCTTGTAAGAAGCATTTTGGGAAAAGATGCGAGCAATGAAGTAATTAATGATCCTGAAGATAAAAATATAAGAAACATTAAAAATAAGATTATAATCGGCGCAGGATATCTCCCTGGACACAGCTCTGATATGGACGCTGTTTTGCTCGCAAAAAACATCGGCGCTGATGAAATAATTAACATGACCAATATTGATTATGTATACGACAAAGATCCCAGAAAATTCAAGGATGCCAAACAACTAAAGAACATTTCTTGGAAAGAGTTTATTAAAATCATAGGCGACAAATGGATTCCTGGCAAAAACACGCCATTCGACCCAGTAGCAGCAAAAGAGGCAATGAAACTCAAGATAAAAGTGATAATATTGAATGGCAATGATTTAGAAAATTTTAGAAGATGTTTGGATGGGAAAGGGTTTAGGGGAACTGTTATTGTATAAGTAAACTATTTTGATGAGATTATGAAAATATATGTATGGACACTAATAATTGAATATAAAATTCCGTGCCTATGTGG
>JACQSP010000070.1 GCA_016205905.1 Candidatus Woesearchaeota archaeon | reverse complement strand
GAAAAGGCGGAATGCTGTGACCTTCAGGTCACAGATGAAGCTTTTTCTAAGTCTAAAAATGCCGACAATTAATGCTGCAACCTTCAGGTTGCAGATTGTCGGCATTTTTTTTACTTTATACGACATTAAGTGCTTTACTTACACCTCATCATCTTTTGCCATGAATGCCTCGCTCTTTATCTCGTCGACAATATAATGCACCTGCTTTTTTTCAACACCTAACTTATCGCATTCTTCCTCGAAGTCATGGCATTCGGACATATTTGCGAATACACAGTCCATAATAAAATTGTAATCATTGTTAATCTCAAACGCTGAGTTTATGTTTTGGTGGCCTTTGATAAATTCCTTTAATTTCTGCTTGTTTTGAGTCGCGATCAAAATCGTTGCTCTTAATCCATAGCCAAGCAGCTGAAAGTTGATTAAGCTGGTATGTTTTTTTATCAATTGCTCCTCATGAAATTTAATTCTGTCATAAATGGTTGAGATTGAAACTCCTGTAGCTCTCGAAATCTCTGCCAAGGTTTGCCGTGAATTTTTTCTCAGCTCGCATAATATCTTAAGGTCAGATTCCTTAACAGCTGGAAATACTGTTTTATTCACTTCTTTGTTAATTTCAACCATTTTTATTGCCGCAACACCTTTTTTGCCCTTATGTTTTTGGATTTGAGTGCATATTTGATATATCATCATGAAACAGTTTGAAGGTAAGAAGTATGAAAGTTTGAAGGTTGGAAAGCTTGACAGCTTGAAAGTGTAGCTCATACGAAGCACTTTCTAGCTTTCAGACCTTCAAGCTTTCT
The DNA here is from genome assembly GCA_016205905.1 of Candidatus Woesearchaeota archaeon. Taxonomy (GTDB): domain Archaea; phylum Nanobdellota; class Nanobdellia; order Woesearchaeales; family DSVV01; genus JACQSP01. The sequence continues at coordinate 7,760 of JACQSP010000070.1, read as the reverse complement.
AACTTTGAAACAATCGTTTATTACCTAAAACCGTTTACTATCATCTTTCACTTCGGAAAAACCTATACTATATTAGTAGAATTTTCTATATAAAGGTGTGTTGTAGTGATGAGAACGACAGTTAAAGGAGTTGGGTTTTGCTCATACATTTATTAAGAAGAATAATCCTTCTTTGAATGAAATTAATACTCTAAAACTTTATAAACAATTCTTCATTCCTTGAACAAATGCAAAGAAAACGCTTATGGCTTCCAAGAGAATGTTTGTCTAGGCCAGTTGAATATCTTAAAGGCGGAAAAGGCTATAATGCATTAAGAGCTCAAGGTGAAATTACCAGATTTATTTTTAATTTAGCAACTTATGCTTTAAGGCCTTATCATTTTGATAACATTGCTGATTTTCTGGGTAACCAAAAAGAATTAGAACAAGGAATTCCTCTTGTTTTTCCAGAATTAGAGGTAAAAGCTGCCAGACGATATAAGGAAATAGCAAGGCTTGAGCTTATTTTAGGCGATAATTCGGGAGCACTTATAGCAATATATGACTGGACGCCAAGAATTGAGCATGATCCTGGCGCAGGGAATTTGGACATGGCAATTGATCCTTATAATAATCCACTTTTTGGCGCAAAAACCGGCGATACTTTAAGAATATTCAGTGCGATGTATGAGGCACAGGATACAATAAGACTAGATCTATTCAGAGTTCTTAACGACAAGCATTATCAAAGAATAAAAGAAATGAGAGCTAAGGCTTGTAAGGAGCACGGTATTGGTTAGCAAATTAATTCTTTTTTGTTCAGTTCCAAGGCGCAGCCACCCGTCTCACTAAGATAAATTGGTAAGTCGTAGGTCGTTTGTCGTCAGCTGTTTTTTTCGTTTTTTGTTTTTCCGTTTACGACTAACGACAAACGACTTACGACAAACAGTTAATTCATGAACAATCATGTTTTTAAAGCGAATTGTATTACTTATAAAAATGGTTGCTCAAGAAATAGTTTTAACTCAAAATCCTCGTTGGTTAGATAATAGATTAAAAGGAGACCAAGAACATTGGCTAAAATATATCGAGTTTATTGACAGAGCAGTTGGAGCAGGTGTGCGATTTGTCGTAGATGGACCTTGCGTTTCAGGAACTGAAGGAATGTGGATTGGGGGAAAGTGCGGTGTTCATGGCAGTTGCAATTCTGCTTTTGTAGGTATGTTAGGAATTTTCTATGATCGGTTATTGCAAAATGGTGATTACAAGTATAGAAGACCTGCTTTTTTAGATTTAGGTTCTGGTTTAGGACAATTAGTATTTTACGCAGAAAGAATGGGATTTGAACCATTTGGTATAGAGTTATGTGATAAATGTTATACAATTAGTCAAGAAAATCTTTCTCTTGCTGAGCAGCTGGGAATAATAGCTCAAAACCAAGTTAAATTAGCCAGAGGAAATTTTTTTCCAAACGGATTTACTCTCAAAAAGAGGTTGGAAGAAGAAGGGGATGAATTTAGAGGAATTTTAAGTCGACATCACTCCGAATGTGTATCAAATACAAATCCTTATAAAGAATTAGGAAAAGAACCAACAGATTTTGACGTGTTTTTCCATTATCAAGTTGAAAACATGAAGAATGTTTTAAGATTCTTTGCAGATTATGCCAGAGTCGGTGCAATTCTATTTTTCATAAAAACAATGCGTGATTATTTTACTCTGGAAGACCAGCCTAAAAATGTAATTATTCTGGACAAAGAAGAAGAGGTTAATTTATACCAAAAGATAAAATAAATCATCTAACTTTTTATTATTTATACCAAAAAAATATGATAAATTGTCAGAGATAGTATAAATCATCTAAACACTTTTATTCTTATAAGAATATTTATTTCAAGAAGTTATTTAAATATATGTCTTAGATTTTTATTTTATGATTGAACAAAATAATAATGCATTATTGAATAAGCCGTTAGTTGCAATAATAGATGAAGAAGGCAGGCATAATCTTAATGCTCTTGGCTTCAGATGGTTTTTTCGCAGCCAGCAAAGAAATGACAGAGTTTATTCAATAGAAACACCGACTGGTGAAATAAGGACAATAAGCGGCACTTTGGTTGAAGAGCACAAATTAAATGAGCATGCCGGAGAATATCTTTATCTTGAATTAACAAATAGCTGTAATTTTCGGTGCACCCACTGCGGCATTAAAGAAGGATTGGATTATTCGCCAGATGGCAGGTTAATTTGGCCAGATGCAGTCTATGTTACTGAAGAATTTGCCAGAAAACTGAGCAGTGCGCTTCAAGGCAATCCTTATCCTTTTTTATTCAGAAACATCTTTTTAGGCGGCGGTGAGCCGTTAATTGCTCCGCACAAATTCGCAAAGGTTTACTCAGCGCTATGCGGATTGGAGAGAACAGCAGTTATAGCGACGACAAATGCCTGCGCATTGCCCCTTGACTTTAAAGCGTTTGAAGATTTTATTACTGGAATTGGTTTGCCATATCTTTTTCTGTCATGCAGCCAAGCGCACCAGCAGCAGTATGCTGGACTGGCAAAAGCAGGAAAATTTTCATATCATATCCCCTCAAATGTTAGTCCAGAATATGCACTGCATGAAAAAGCAAAATTAGTTGCAGAATACTGCCAAAAGCTTGGTGTTGGCTTTACGATTAATGTAGTAGAAAAAAGATATAAAATATATGAAACCAGAGGTAAAAAGAGCAGTAAGACTAATGCTAATTTAATCCATGATTTAAGAAGATATATTTTAGAATCAGCAAAGGCAAAACGTTCAGAAGAAGTGAGAATGCCAGAAATTATACAGACAGAAGTTGATGGGTACAGGCAGCCATGTTCTCAGGGACAGGAATTGGCGATAAGAAGCAATGGAGATATTTATCCGCATTGTTATGATGTTTTCACGAGAACAAATAAGCTGGGTGTTATTGGGTTATTGATAAGAGAAGAGTAAATTAGTATATTATTAAAAATAGAATGTTACAAACGCAACAAGACAAGATTATAAAGAGAATTACAAAGAATATCATAAAAAGAATTATAGCTAACATTATAAATAAAATCACAAAGAAAGTAAGAAAAAATAAATAATAAACAAAAAAACTTATTTCTTTTTCTTTGCTTCAGTTTTGCATTCTTTGCAGCAGGAAGCCCCTAAATGGCCTGCTCCTACTAATAGGAAGACTATGGTGTACCAATTAAGGCCCCAAAAATTCCATAGGTTCAGGTCTTGCAGTAAAAACAAAACACCTGCTATTAAAAACAATAGCCCGCATAGTTTCTTACATTTATCACAACACATTATCAAATCACCTCTTTGTTAGTTAATTGTAGATATCCTATATAAAGTTTACGAATATAAACTATGCGATATATAGTTTAGAATGAATACTTTTCTAAAAAGAAAATTTATATACTGGCATAAGTAGTAATGTGTGAAAGACAAAGAGTAAGAAATAAAAAGTAAGATATAAAGAAGTAGCATAAAAAGAGGTAATACCATGAATAGAATAAAATATTCAGACAAAGAAATGATGGAACTTCTTAAGATAGATTTAAAGACATTAAGCTTATTCAAAAAAGTAAGGGAAGAAACTATAAAAGAAGCAAAAACATTAGACGCAAAAAAGATTAAGAAACTCAGAAAGATAATTGTGTTAGGTATTTCTGGTTCTGCGAGGGATGAATCTGACATGGCAAAAGAGGCAAGCAACTCAGAAGAATTGCTAAAGAATTGTTTGTCTTACTGCAAAAAGCTTGGCGCTGAAACAGAGTTAATTTCTTTAAGGAAATATAAAATAGAATATTGCAAAGCTTGCTATTCAACAACAAATACACAATGCCATTTTTACTGCTCATGTTACCCAAAGGGTACACAATTGGCAGATGATATGAGCAATGTGCTTTATGATAAAATATTAGATGCAGATGCAATTATATTCGCCACACCTGTTAATAATTTTAAGATATCGTCGCTAATGGCTAATTTTATAGACAGATGTATCAGTTTGGATGGAAGCTTAAAGCCAGCTAACCCCGATGATTCAAAAGATAAAGAATTGAATATCAAACAAATGAAATTTATTGAGCTTACTGCAGATAATAATTTGCCTGGAAGCGGGATGTTGAGGCGATTTTCTGGAAAAGTTGCGGGTATTATTGTTACAGGACATGAAGAAGGCGCATCAATGGTTATCTCAAACTTATTCATGACGCTAAACCATTTTGGCATGCTGTTCCCGCCATTCAGCAATATGTATGCAATGTCTTCTGTATGCAACTCAACCTATGAAGACAAAAAGATAATATTAAGCAAATGTTATGAAGATGAAGTTAAACTGCTTGCAGAAAATGTAATGAAAGCTGCCAAACTTGCAAGAAACACTAAATGCACAGATTGGAAATATGAATATAGCGCAAATTGAGCAGAAAATTTAATCAATTAAATTTTCAATAAAAATCATTACACTCTCCTCTCAAAAAAATTTAAGTCACTTGCTATAGTTGATATTTTTCAAAACGATATTTACTTTCCTTCTACAGCTTCATCTCAATTGCCTTACTTTTTATAATTTCCTTAACTTTCCTGACAAACTCATCTGTACCCACGCCAAACTTAACCTGCCCGTCAAGTGTTCTTATTGCGACTGTGTTTGATGAGGTCTCTTTTTCTCCCACTGTTAGAACTAAAGGGATTAAATCCATTTGGGCATCTCTGACTTTTTTTGGGACAGATTCTGTTCTGCTGTCTACATCAACTCGAATATTTTCAGCTTCAAATAAATTTTTAAGAGTTACACCATATTCATTAAATTGATCTGACACAGTCAATATTCTTACTTGTACAGGGCTTAGCCATAACGGAAATTTTCCAGCGAAATGCTCGATAAGCACGCCGAAAAATCGCTCCATACTGCCATAAATGACTCTGTGAATCATTACAGGACGATGTTTTGTCCCATCCTTATCTTCGTAATTTAAATCAAATCTATCCGGCATAGCCATGTCCAGTTGGATTGTACCGCACTGCCATGTTCTGCCAATTGCATCTTTAATATGTAAATCTATTTTTGGGCCGTAAAACGCACCGTCACCCTCATTTATCTTGTAGAGTTTTCCTGTGCTGTCTAGCGCATCTTTCAAGCCTTTTGTTGCCTGCTCCCATTGCTCGTCTGTACCGACTGACTTAACAGGCCTTGTGCTTAGTTCCAAGTGATAATCCAGACCAAATGTTCTGTAAAACTTTTCAGCTAACCTTAAAACATCTAAAACTTCACTGGTTATCTGCTCTTTTGTCATGAAAATATGTGCATCATCCTGATGAAATGCCCTTACTCTGAACAAGCCTGACAAAACGCCGCTGAGCTCGTGCCTGTGAACATGGCCAATTTCCCCTATACGCAGTGGAAGTTCCCTGTAACTGTGAAGCTTCTCCTTGTAAACTAAGAATCCACCAGGACAGTTCATTGGCTTTATTGCATTTTCCTCGTCGTCAATTTTCAGTGTATACATGTTATCTCTGTAGTATGACCAATGGCCGCTCGTCTCCCACAATGTTTTGCTCAATATAACTGGTGTTTTTATTTCAATATAACCTGCTTTTTTATGCTCTTCTCTCCAAAAATTTAATAATTCATTCCAGATAATAATGCCGTTATTGAGAAAGAAAGGAAATCCTTTGCCTTCATCGTGGAAACTGAACAGTTCCAGCCTTTTTCCAAGTATTCTATGGTCTCTTTTCTTTGCCTCTTCAAGAATATGCAGATAATTTGCAAGCATTTTTCTGTCAGGGAAGCTGATTCCATAAATTCTTTGGAGCTGCTTGTTTTTCTGGTCTCCCCGCCAGTATGCGCCTGCTATTTTCATTAACTTGAATGATTTTATGATTCCTGTGTGCGGAACATGAGGCCCTCTGCAGAGATCAATAAATTCTCCCTGTTTGTAAGCAGATATTGCTTCACCTGAACCACCTGCACCACCCATACCACCTGTGCCACCTATACTAGCTGTATCATTCATCTCTTCAATCATCTCAAGTTTGTACTTGTTGTCTTTAAACATCTCCTTTGCTTCTTTTTTTGTTAGCTCTGTTCTTTCAATAGGTGTTTTTCTGTCAACAATCTCTTTCATTTTTGATTCTATTTTAATCAAATCTTCTGGAGTAAAAGGCTCATGCTCAATATCATAATAGAATCCTTCGTCAACAACTGGCCCAATTGTTAATTTTGCGTAAGGATATAATTCTGTTACTGCCTGCGCAAGAACGTGCGCAGTGCTGTGCCTGAATACTTCTACACCTTCTTTGTCATTGAAAGTTATAATCTTTAGAATTGCATTTCTGTTTAATTTTGCAGAAAGATCAACCAACTTCTCGTTGGCTTTATCATTCAGCTTTTCAGACTTTTCATTAATCTTAGCTGCTAATGCCTCATGCTGAACCTTTTGAGGCAGCTCTTTGAGTATTTCTAAGACACTTATTCCTTTATTGTATTTTTTCTTTGAGCCGTCTGGAAATGTTATTTCAATCATGGTTATGCACCTTGTTTTGTTTGTATTTTATATTAGTTTATGCTAACTAGCTAAGTTTATAAAGATTTTGGTAGGTTGATAATGAAGTGAAAGGTGTCTTCCACAAACATTTTAAACATAGCCTTTTCACGTATATCATGCCTATTAAACTATACGAAGATTTTAGACAAGCTTTTTCTTTTTCTGATGTGCCAGACTTATCTACTGAGCCAAAAAAGAGAAAAGTACAAGAAAAGTTGTTAGAACAAATAGTTTGCACAGCAGAAGACAATCCACTAGTCCTAGAACTTTTGGAGAGGCTAAAAGAGCGAATTGGAAATCATTATTACCACAGTCTACGTGTAGGACTTATGTTTAGAGACCTTACTTTTAGAGAAAGCAGTTTGAGAGAATGTGGTTTGAGAGAAAGCGATTTAAAACTAAATCTTAGCTCTTATACATTAGATGTAGCTGGCTTATTACATGACTACGGAAAAACAAAAATACCTGAGGTAATCCTGCATAAAAAAGGAATGCTTCTTCCTCAAGAAATTGAAGTTATGCAGACACATAATCGTTTGGCAGTGGCATCTCCTGAAATACGCCATTTAGACTACAACTTTTATCCACATCTTTGTGCAATTATCATAAATCATCATCCTTATCCACGAAAAGAAAGCATCAGGCGCTATTATGAAAGAAGGCATTTATTGATGCTGTCGAGAGGAGGAGAACGAAAAGGGGAGCGAAGAAAATATGAACGCCGCGCTGTAAATCCACATATTCTTAGAGCAGGAATGCTTCTGTCGTTAGCAGATCAATACGATGCTTTGAGCAGTGGAAGAGAATATAAACCGCCAATGCAGGGAGATGAAGTTCAGAAAAAATTGGAAAAGTTTTTTCAAAAAGAAAAAGTAGAATACTTAAGAGAAAATTATCCTACTCCATGCATTATTAAAAATTAAGATATTAAGAAAAATAATTAAATTAAAATTTACGCCTTATACATATACTGAAATTCATTCCTTTTGCCAGTATTTCTGTATTTTACAAGCTGGGATTTTCTCAATTTCTTCAGGCTCATGGTTACAGAACCAATGCTAACCTTAATATTTATTGAAATCTGCTTTGAAGTAAACCACTTGCCTTTATTGGCTTTCAGGAAATTATAAACTTCTTGTTGTCCCATTTTACATACTCCCCCCTTAAATTGATATTTATAATTAATTTATAATTAGTTAGTATATACT